>JAGVGV010000103.1 GCA_020056895.1 Deltaproteobacteria bacterium | reverse complement strand
GGGGGTTCGGAGCATCCGAAGGAATCAGCCGGACCCGGCATTGGCCGCATTTTCCCTGGCCGCCGCAGGGGGCAACCAAGTCCAGGCCCAGAAGCCGGGCGGCTTCGGCCACGGTAACGCCTCGGGGCGCCAGGCCGCTTCGGCCGCCGGGCTCAAACCGGATGGGAACGAGGTTAGGATCCATCAACCCGCCCTAGATTTTCTCAACGCGGACCGGTACGCCTTTCAGCCAGGGGAAGCCGCTGATGGGGTCGTTCACTTCATCCAGAGTCAACAGATTGGCCGGCGCCTCTTCCCAGCCGTGGTACAGCTCGATTACCCCGGGCCGGATTTCGGCCGCGTGGACGATCCGGACCGCCACGATAAGGGCTCCCCCGGCGGTGACCAGCCGGATGGTGTCGCCGTTTTCAAGGCCAAGATTCCGGGCGTCGTCGGGATGCATTTCCGCTTCGGCCTTGGGATGAACCCGGCGGAACCGGTCGATGTTCCCGTGCCGCGAATGGTACAGCAGGCTTTTACGCGCTCCGGTGATCAGCGTCAAAGGGAATTCCGGCGAAGCCGGCAAAAAGGCTTCCGGCGGCCGGTATTCGGGGATTTCGTCCAGCCCCAGGTTTTTCAGATATTGGGAGGCGAATTCCACCTTGCCGGAGGGGGTGGGCAAAGGCTCGTTCAGGCAGCGGTCGAACCGGAGGGGCGCGTATTGAATCCCTTCGGGATGGGCGGTCAGGTCGTCGATGGTCCAGCCGCCCGGTTCCAGAAGATGCCGGATCACGGCGGTTTCGTCGGGCCAGGGGAACCATTCGGCCAGACCCAGCCGCCCGGCCAGGTCCCGCCAAAGTTCGTATCCGGTGGGGATGCCGTCTACGCGGACGACCTGAGGCGCCAAGTACAGCGTTTGGTATTTGGGGTGGACGTGGAGTTCGGTCCGTTCCAGAAAGGTGGCGCCCGGAATCACGTAATGAGCCAGCCGGGCGGTGGGCGTGAGGAAGAAGTCCGACACCACCAGTAGGTCCAGACGGCTCAACGCTTCGCGGACTTTAAGGACATTGGGGTTGGTGACCGCCGGGTTGGCGGCCATGACCAGGAGGGACCGGAGCCGGTGTTCCCCCGAGTCCAGCATGGCGTTGACGGCCGAAAGGGAATGGCCTTCGCCGGCCATTTGGGCCAAAACGGGGAACCGATCCGCGCCGATGGGCCGGCCGCCGTTTTCCAGAAAAAGGTTCCGGGAATCCAGGGAGGCCAACCGAGGGGATTCGGGCCAGAACAGACCCGACGGTCGCCCCATGGCCCCGGCCAGGCAGGATAAAATGACCGAGGCTCGAACGGTGTTGACTCCGCCCGGGTGGTGTTCCAGACCCGCGCCGGCATAAAGACTCACCCGGGGGCGGTTCCGGACGATCAGATCGCCGATGGTCCGGACCACATCGGCCCAAACGCCGCTTTCGGCTTCCACGTATTCGGGCGTGAACCGTTGGGCATAGGCCGCGATTTTTTCGAACCCCACCACGTACCGGTCCACGAAATCATGGTCGTACCGGTCCGATTCGATCACCAGGCGGATCAAACCCCAGATCAGGGCGGCGTCCGTTCCCGGCCGGGGTTGGGCGTATACGTCGGCCCAGCAGCCAATGGGGTTCAGCTTGGGATCCACCACCACCAGCCGGGCGCCGCGAACTCGGGCGTCGGCGAATTCCCTGAGAAACGGCGGGTGACAAACCGGCGGGTTGGAACCAAACAGCAGAATCAGGTCCGCCTGATCGAAATAGGGGAAGGGGTTCCAGAACCCGTTGACCAGGTGGTGGCCCAGCCATCGGCCGTTGAAGCAGACGGAATCGTTTGAAAAATAGTTGGGCGATCCCAGGGCGCGGATGAACCGGCGGATGTACCCTTCCTGCTGGAAAAACCCCACGCCTTCGCCCTTCCAAGCCCCCACGGCCGGCGGACCGGATTGGTCCACGATCGCTTTCAACCGGCCGGCGATCTCATCCAGGGCTTGGTCCCAACCGATGGGTTCAAACGCACCGTTCGGCGTTCGCTTGAGCGGCGTTTGGATGCGGTCCGGATGATAAAAAAGGTCCAGCGCGGCATGAGCTCGGGGGCAAAGCCGGCCCTGATTCCCGGGGTTGTCCGGCGCGGGAGTGATGTCCGCCAGGACGGAATTCCGGATGTGGACTTCGATGCCGCAACGGGAATCGCACATCCGGCACAGGGTTCGGACGCGGCCATCGGGAAGGACGGGAACGGCCCGGATCATGACGCGGCCTCCTCCCGGTGGGTGGCCCGGACGGCCAGACGGCGGCCGGACCGTTCGCGGCGGGCTTCGGCCAGTTCTTCCACGTCGCCAAAGTGGAGGGCCTGGGCCATGCAGACCCGGACGCAGCGGGGATCGCCTCCGCAAAGATCGCATTTGGACGCCACCCGGCCCGCCTGTTCCAGATGGATGTGGCCGAAGGGACAGGCCAACAGGCACATCCCGCAACCCAGACAGGCGTTCCGGTCCACCACCACGGCCCGAGTGGCGGGGTCCCTTGTCAGCCCCCCGGCCGGACAGGCTGCCAGGCAGGGCGCGGTTTCGCACTGCAGGCAGGTGGAGGTGAATATGGCCCGGTGATCCAGGTCCACCTGAACCCAGATGTTGGCCCCGTCATCCCGAGTGATTTCGGCCTGGCGGAAAGAACATTCGAGCTGACAGTTGCGGCAGGCCACGCAGCGGTCGAGGTCCACGTAAACGATGTTCATAAAGGGGTCCGGCCCGGCCTCCAGGGTCCCGCTTTTTTTTCCTTTTGGGGATGAGCGGGACAATTGTACATACAATTGAATTGTACGAAGGCCCCGGCCCGGATGTCAAGATGAAAGCCGGAGGAGGGCCTATCCGTTCAGGCTTGGTGGACGCCGGACCATGGTTTCGGGGCTTCGTTCAGCGCCTTTGCTTAAAGTGGACCGCTCCAGAGCTGACGGCTGAGAGCCCGAAAGTGGAAGCCCCCCCAGCCTCAAAGGGAATCCAAACTCAGCCGACGCCCCCCGAGACGGAAAGCGAACGTGCTTTTCCCTTTGGTCCCCTTCCCGGTCTTCTGGTATTGTTGGACCTTGAACGGGAAGGATCCTTGGAACATGGACCGAAAACCGGGAGGAGAACGCCATGAACGGCGACGGTGGTAAAAGCATCTGGGTCAAAGGTTCGATCGTTGTGGTAGGCCTGCTGGTGGTGGCCAGCCTGGTCATCATGGTTCTCAATTACCGGTTCCCCGCGTTCTTCAACGTTGAAACCGGCAAAGCCAAACCCGGCGTGGTGTTCAATCAAACCCTGATTACCATAACGGAACAAATGGCCGACCGCTGGCTGCCTAACGACAAGTTTTACCCCACCATTTTCCTGGACAACCCGCAGAATTTCCAATTGGGACAGTTGGAAGCGGTCCGGTACACCACCCGGGTCATGAGAGACAAGCTCAGCCGGTTGAGGACCACGGACAAGATCGATCCGGACGCGGAAAACGCTTTCGTCTTTTTTTCCAACGATCCCAAGAAATGGATACTGCCTTCGGCGGAAAGCAAGTTCAGAAACGGCGTGGACAGTTTGAAACGCTATGGCGCCCGTTTGGAAACGGGCGAAGCCAGTTTCCATCCCCGGGCGGATAACCTGAATGAACTGATCGATCAATATGTGTCGATCATGGGCGGAGTCAACACCCGGCTGTCCAACGCGGTGGGACATAAAAAGGGGATGCTGTCGGAAGAAACGTCCGGCGACCAGTATTCGGAAGGGGAAAAAATGGTCCAGGTGCGGGTGCCCTGGACTCAGGTGGACGACAATTTCTATTACGCCCAGGGTGTGGCCTATGTGCTAAGACAAATGATGATGGCCATTCGCTACGAATTCAAAAACATCATCGAAATCAAAAAGGCTGATGAACTGGTGGGCCGCACCGTCCAGCTGCTCGGCGATTCCCAGTTCGAACCCCTTCTGGTGCTCAACGGCGATCGGGGGGCCATTACCGCCAACCATTCGCTTCAACTCCAATCTTTGTTGGAAGACGCCCGGCAGAAGATGCGGAGCTTTCAGGATATGCTCCGGGATTGATCCGATTCCGTTATTGCCGTGGGGAGCTTTCCCAAGGGAAGGGCTTCCTTTTTCCATCCCCTTGGCGGCTCGGCCATTGTTTCCGAACCAAGGAGAACGCCCATGGACCAGGACCAGAAACGGTACCGAAAGATCATCAACGCCTGGTGCATGTACGACTGGGCCAATTCCGCATTCGCCACCACGATCCTGTCGGCCGTTTTTCCGCCCTTTTACCGGGCGCTGGGAATCAAGGCGGGCCTGGCGGAAAATGACGCCACCGCCTATTGGGGGTATACCGCCGCTCTGGCCCTGCTCATTGGCGCGTTGGTGGCGCCCATTTTGGGGGCCATATCGGATTACACCGGCGGGAAAAAGCGGTTCGTCCTTTTTTTCGCCGGGTTGGGGATTCTGTCCACGGCCGCCTTCACCATCCTGGGGTCGGATACCTGGATGCTGGCCTCGCTCCTGTTCATCGGCGGTGAATTGGGGTTCGCCGGAGCCAACATTTTTTACGAATCGCTTCTGCCGCATATTGCCCGGCAAAACGACATCGACCAGATTTCCACCAGGGGGTACGCCCTGGGATACGTAGGCGGCGGTCTTCTGCTTTTGATCAACATTTTGTGGATCATGAAACCGGGCTGGTTCGGCCTGCCGGGAACCGATTTCGCGATCCGGTTGTCCTTTTTTTCCGTGGCGGTCTGGTGGGGCGTGTTCACGGTTCCATTCATGCGCCACGTGCCGGAACCGCCGGCGGCTTCGGGCGGCGAGCCGGTGGTGAACCCGATCGGCGAAGGATTCCGCCGGCTTACCCGGACCTTCAAGGAAATCACCCGGTACCGGGACTTGATGCTTTTTCTGGCGGCCTTTTGGATTTACAACGACGGCATTGGGACCATCATCAAGATGGCCACGGCGTACGGCAGCGAAATCGGCATCAAGATGACGGACCTGATCGGCGCCTTGTTGTTAACGCAGATCATCGGCGTGCCGTTTGCCTTTCTGTTCGGGGCCATGGCCAGGAAGATCGGAGCCAAAACCTCCATTTTCCTGGCATTGTTGGTCTATACCGTTATTTGCGTGGCCGGATATTTCATGACTTCGGCGCTCCATTTTTATATTCTGGCCGGCTTGGTGGGTACGGTTCAGGGCGGGAGCCAGGCCTTGAGCCGTTCCCTGTACGGCGTGATGGTGCCCAAGCACAAATCCGCGGAATTTTATGGATTTTTTTCCACCAGCGCCAAGTTCGCCGGCATTGCCGGCCCGCTGATTTTCGGCTTGGTGGGCCAGTGGGCCGGCCACAGCCGCCTGAGCATTGTTTCGTTGATCGTCTTTTTCGTTCTGGGCGGGTTGATCCTGACCCGCGTGGATGTGGAAAAAGGCCGCCAAACCGCCCGGGCTTTGGAAGCGGAGGATGGAATTTCGTAGATCGGGGGGCTCGCCGCCTTGTTTGGATTCCTGAATTTGGAGGATGCGAAGCATCCGTACTGAAGTTTTTAGGAGGGGGTCCGGGGGGACGCTTTTTATAAAAAGGGTCCCCCCGCTCATTCAACCATGCTGGAAACCTTGGAACAGATCGGCGGCCGGGCCTTGGGGCCGGACGAAGTATTCCGGTTCGAATGCGGTCCGGACGTGGCCTGTTTTGGCGCCTGCTGCCGGAACAAGAGGCTGCCGTTGGGACCCTACGACATCCTGCGGCTGAGGCGGGCCTTGAACCTTTCCTCCACCCAGGTGCTGGAGCGGTACGCGGATTTAGGCATGGACGCCCCTTCGGGCTTTCCAGCCCTGACCCTTCGGCTGGAGCCGGACGGCCGGTGCCCTTTCATCGGCCCGGATGGGTGCGGCGTGTATGAACACCGGCCCGCCGCCTGCCGGCTTTATCCTCTGGCCCGCGCGGTGAAACCTCAGGGCCCGGGCCGGCCGCCGGAAGTGATTCATATCCGCCAGGAAACCCCCGGTTGCCAGGGATGGGACCGGGGTTCCGGCCATACCGCTTCGTCCTATACCCTGGATCAGGGGCTGGCTTTGTACCATCGGTCGGACGACTGGCTGCTGCCGCTCTATTTTCATCCCCGGCGGCATCGAGGAACAAAGCTCGAACCGGCCCAGATTCACGGTGTGGTGGCCGCGTTGTACAACCTGGATGCGTTCCGCGAATCCTTGAACGAGCCTGCCTTGAAAAAACGGTTCGGGGCTCTTCGGATACGGGATGCCAGAGAAAGCGACGACGCCCTGTTGCTTTTGGGCCGGGATTTTCTTTTGGACACCCTGTTCGGAATGGACGCCTAGGTTTTTTCCGTGACGTTTTTCATCTCCATCGATCCCGGCCCGCGAAACCAAGGCGCCCGGTTCCTTCCTTTGCCATGATCCGGCCGGCCGATCAGCCTCACGTTCTCTTGGTGAATCCCTGGATCACCGATTTCGCCGCCTTTGATCTGTGGGCCCGACCGTTGGGATTGTTGTACCTGGGCGCCTGGCTCACCCTGGCCGGCGCCGGAGTCCGGTTGGTGGACGCTCTGGACCGGTTGGCTCCCGGTTCGGCCGCGCCCAAAAAGCGGGCGGCCTGGCCCATGGGGACAGGCCAATGGCATCGGACCCGGCGGACCACGCCCGAACCGCTGAAGGGCATTCCCCGGTATTTTGCCCGGTACGGCCTGCCCGAGGATGTTTTTCGGCGGGCGTTGAGCCAGGGACCTCGGCCAACGGCGGTGTTCGTAGGATCAGGAATGACGTACTGGTACCCGGGCGTGGTCCGGGCTATTGAAATGGTTCACGAGGTCCATCCCGGCGCACCCGTGGTTCTGGGCGGGCATTACGCCACCTTATGCCCGGACCATGCCCGGTCGTTTTCCGGCGCGGACTTGGTGCTCCCCGGGCCCATCGAAGAGTCGTGGTCCCGATTGAAAGACGTTCCCGGCCTGGAATCCCTGGCCGATCCCCCGCCCTGGACCG
>JAGVGV010000076.1 GCA_020056895.1 Deltaproteobacteria bacterium | reverse complement strand
CGGGCTTCAAGTCCACACCACGCTGGACACCCGGATGCAGGCACTGGCCCAGGCGGTTTTGGGACAAGGCGCGACGGCATTGGAAAAACAGATGCCGCCTCCCAAGGCCGATGGTTCCTCCACCTGGCGGGAACAGATTCAGGCCGCGCTGGTGGCCATCGACAATCCATCCGGCCGGGTGATCGCCTGGGTAAGCGGAGTGGGTTTGGAAGACAGCCCGATCGACCGAGTCCGTCGGCTGCCCCGCCGGCCCGGAACCGCCTTGCTGCCGCTGGTCTATACCGCCGCCGTGGAACAGGGAATGACTCAGGCCAACCGAGTCTGGGACGCGCCCTTCGATCTCCCGGCCGGGGACGGCGCCGCGCCTTATCCGATAAAAAATCCGTCCGACCGATTCGAAGGCGAAATCACCTTTCGCCGAGCCGTGGAACGGGAAGCACGGATTCCGGCCGTGAAGGTTCTGGGGCTGGTGGGTTTGGAAACCTTTCTCCAGACCGCCCGAGCTCTGGGCCTGGATACCCCATTGGAAAACGACCTTTCGGCCGCCCTGGGCCGGATGCCCAAAACGCTGCTCGAACTGACCTCGGCATACCACGCCATCCAAAACGGCGGTGTGTACGTTTCTCCGTACGGCGTCCACCAGGTCAAGGACCGAGGCGGCCGGTCCATGGACGCTCATCCGCCCACCCGCCGGATCGCGGTGTCACCGGAAACCGCGTACATCGTCACCGATATGCTGGCCGGATCGTTCCGGGCCCATGGACCCGGTTCGGATATTCCCCTGGACCGCCCCCTGGCCGGGGTTTCCGGAACCGTGGAAGAAGGCACGGACGCCTGGTTCATCGGGTATTCCCCGGAACTGACCGTGGGGGTCTGGGTGGGTCTGGATTCGGGTTCGCCCCTGCCCGCGGAGGCGGAGGCCAAAGGAGCGGCTCGGGCTCTGTGGCTGGAATTCATGCGGCGGGCTCTGGCGGATCAGCCTCCCCGGGATTTTTCCCGGCCTCCGGGGATCGTCCAGGTGTTTATCGACCCCGTTTCCGGCCGGCGGACCCATCCATCGGACCCGGCCGGAGTATCCGCCGCGTTTCGAGCCGGTACGTCGCCGGAGTAGAGGGATGGTTCACGCCGGTCTGGCTGACTGGGCGACCTCGACGATGGCATCCAGTTTTTCCACGATTTCCGGGTCGATTTCTTCTTTGGGCACAAGCCGGGCCAACTGGTGAAAATCCGCGTTGGTCAGCCGCGCTTGGTTGGGCAGGTCCAGGTTATCACTAAAGTTATTAAACAAAGGAACAAGGAAATCATCGCTGGCTTTGATATCGTCGGACCATGGGTCCGGCTTGCCAAGAGTGTGGAGGGCTTCCACTGTTTTATCCATTGCTTTTTGCATGGCGCTTAGGCGCATTTCCTTTTCCGCCGCCGCCCACAAGGTTTCCACCTTCGGCATCTGGCCGGCATAGGCCATCAGAACCCCACGCTTACAAAAATAACTCTCGATCTCCCGTTTTCTCCACATCCGTTCCACAAGCGGCGATTTGGCGTTCAGCTCTTTTTCCAACCGGTCAAATAGAGCCAGACCAACCAAATCCTTTTTGGCTTCCCTTAGGGCGTTGAAATGTCTGCGGGCCTCCGATGGTTGATTGGCCGTATATTGAACAAACGGGCGGGCCAGGCATTCCGCCGCCGGATGGTCGAGCGTTTCGGCGAATGTTTTCAATATAGCCAAATCCGTCTCGCCTTCCACGTACAGCACCCAACCGGTCTGTTCGGCCTGATAGTAATGCGCATAGCCATATTCCCGTAGGGATTGAAGCACTTCACTCCTTTTTCCATCGTTCATCCGGTGCGGGGATTTCCCCACGAAGGCGACCACTACATCCTGGCGGGCGGCCGATTCCAATAGCACTTCGGAATGGCTGGCGGCGATGAGTTGGGAACCCGATTCTTCGGCCGTTTGAGACAACAGTTCATAAATCTGGCGCTGCCGGAGGATTTCCAGGTGCGCGTCCGGTTCGTCCAACAAAAGCACCGATTGGGGATTATTGTATAAATAAGCCAACAGCAAAAGCGTTTGCTGCATGCCCCGACCGGCGGCGGATATGTCCAAGACCGGCCCCCGATGATCTTTGTACGCCATCACGATCTCGCCTCGTTCGGCGATGTATTCAGGAGGCAGCGGTTCGGCTCCGAACATGTCTTTCATGTGATCGGCCAATTGGTTCCATACGACGTGGCCTTCATCCTTTTCATAGACTTCCAGGCACAGATTCCTTAGTACCTGAGCGGTCCGGCCTTCGCCCAGAAGCACGTTCACCCGGCCCCATTCCCATTTAGGCTCCATGGCCGCCAAACCGGACATGGGCGGCAGATAGGCCATTCGGTACCGGGCGGCCTCCTCGGGAATAGTCATTATTTGAGGGGCGCCTTCGTTTTCACGCAATTTCAATGGCCGACAGTAAAAAGATTCATCGTTGGCGTAATCGAATTCGAGTCCACAGTCCCAGGATTTTCCGCTGGTAATTCCGGAAACGATAATGTCCACACGGATATTCTGGGTGACCCGTGTTTCCCGCTGGCTGATAACCTTACGAACATGCAGGTCCCGCCACAGCAAATTGGCGTTGGGTATGGGCAACGCCACCAAGTCCCGGCGGTTGATGGTGACACCGGGCCGTTTTTCCGGCGCACCCGATCCTTTCCTTTTTTCGTTCCATTTCCGCAGGCCGGTTTCCCATAGAGCCAAGGCTTGAAGAGCGGTGGACTTGCCGCCGTTATTCGGGCCGATGAAGACCACCCGGCGGCCCAGTTCAATCCGGACATCTTCGAACATCTTGAAATTACGGATGCGAAGACTGGTAAGCATGGTCCGTTGTCCTTCCCGGCGAGGGCTTTATTTTTTCTTGGCGGACGCCCCGAGATGATTCCCCACTTCCTTATACCGGAAACAATCCACCAAATGGTCGTTGACCAGGCCGGCGGCCTGCATGAAGGCATAGCAGATGGTGGGGCCGACGAAGGTGAAGCCGCGTTTTTTCAGGTCGCGGCTCATGGCCTGGGATTCGGCCGTTTCGGCGGGGATATCGGCCATGGTTTTCCAGGCGTTGACCTTGGTCCGGCCGCCGACGAAGGACCACAAGTATTGGTCGAAGCTTCCGGTTTCCTGGACCACCTGGAGAAAGGCCCGGGCGTTTTGCCGGGCGGAACAAACCTTGGCCCGGTTGCGGATGATGCCGGAATCCTGGAGCAGGGTTTCAATGCGGTCGTCGGTCCAGGCGGCCATTTTTTCGGGGTTAAAACCATCGAAGGCCCGGCGGTAGTTGTCCCGCCGTTTCAGGATGGTGATCCAACTCAGGCCGGCCTGGGCGCCGTCGAGCACCAGGAATTCGAACAAAAGGCGGTCGTCGTGGAGGGGTACGCCCCATTCCTCGTCGTGGTACCGAATATATTCCGGGTCCGTGGTGGGCCAGCATCGGGTGGGTTCGGCGGG
>JAGVGV010000112.1 GCA_020056895.1 Deltaproteobacteria bacterium | reverse complement strand
TGCTCTTCCGATCTCGCTCACCAGGATTGGCGTAACCGGTCCGGGTTGGAACTATGGCTCCGAACCGATCATCCCGGAGGAACCGTGGCCGTGGTGTTGTATAACGGAGCCTCCTCGGACGCGCTCAAACCTTTTGAACGCCTGCTGCCGATCGACCCGTCCATGGTTCGGACCTGGAAAAAGGTGACCATCCCCTGGCCGGAATTTGTCCAGCCGTCCTGGGATGGCGATGGCTCCACCAAGTTCGATCCCGGCCGGGTTCTGGGGTTGGCTCTGGCTTTTGGCGCCGGCGAAACCAAGGTGGAAGGCCGGCTTTGGGTGGACGACATCCGCTTCCTGCCGGCCCGGTAATCGATTCATGACCGATAATAGTGAGCGGCGGTATTTTTTTCTCCAACGCCATATTCAATGTGATTGATTCGATTTGACGTGTAATACCATGTATTATAGCTATTTTTATTGAATTGAACATTGGACGAAAAAGGGAACGTTGACTTTTCCCCGCATCCTCCGTACAAATGCCGGCTATCTTTCCTTTGGGATGGAATGCCAGCCATGACCCGTTTTCTCCTGGTCCAACCTCCAATCCCCCAGCAGAATTTCGGCCGCCAAACGGGCAACGTGCCCCTGGCCGGAGCGCTCCTCAAACAGGCCGCCGCCCGTGCGGGCGTTTTTTCCGTGGACCTTCTTCCCGAAGAACCGGCCAGTTACCTGGGCGACGCGGCGTTGCTCGATTGGATACGGACCTGTTCGCCGGACGTGATTGGTTTTTCCGTCTATGCCTGGAACCTGGGGCGAGTCCTCTATTTCATGGATCGCCTGAAAAGGGAAAGGAACGTCCGGGTGATTTTGGGCGGCCCTGAAGTAACCCCGGATAACCGCCGCGTTCTGGAATCCGGCGCGGATTTCCTGGTGTACGGCGACGGGGAAGCCGTCTTCCAACGGTTGGCGACCGACGCCGGTTTTTGGGAGCTGAAACAGGCTCGCCAGCCGGCCGATGATTGGTTCCACACTAGCCGGAGCCCCTATCTGGAAGGGCTTTTGGACCCGGGCATCGAGCGCATGGTGCTGGTGGAAACCCAGCGCGGCTGCCCGTACCGGTGTGGGTACTGCTATTACCCCAAAGCCCGGGACCGGGTCGCGCTCAAGGACGCCTCAGTGGTTTTGGAAACCATCGAATGGGCTATAAAAAATGACATTCCGGAAATGTATCTGCTGGATCCTTCCCTGAACGCCCGGCCCGGATTGGGCGATCTGATGGAGAGCATCGCCCGGCTTAACGGGGACCGGCGGGCATCGCTGGTCAGTGAAATTCGGGCCGAAGCGGTGGATCGGACCTTGGCCGAAAGGTTCCAGCGAGCCGGATTCAGTTGGTTCGAAATCGGGCTTCAGACCATCCACCCCGAACCATCCCGAATCATGAGCCGGCGGTTGGATTTGAAAGGGTTTCTAAAAGGGGTTGAAAACCTGAAGAAATGCGACATTCTCCCCCGGGTGGACCTGATCGCCGGCCTTCCGGGGGATGACCTGGCCGGGTTCGTTCAGAGCGCGGCTTATGTGGCCGATCACCAACTGGCCGACGACGTGCAGGTGTTCCCCCTGTCCGTGCTCCCGGGCACGGATTTTCGCCGCCGGAGCCGCGAACTGGGGTTGGTGTACGATCCGGACCCGCCGTACGTGGTTCGGGAAACCCAGGGGTTTTCCTCGGACCAGATCATCATGGCCTATGATTACGCCGAATATCGGTTTGAAACCGCCCTTCATCCCTGGCCGGATCCGGACGCGAGCTTTGAAATCAATGGGGGAAAGGAGCCCGGACCGGATATCGAGGTCCGGATCGGCGGGCGGCCGTATGTTTGGAAAATTGTCTTGAACGAACCGCGCCCCTTGGCGGACCTTCCCGCCCTGGCCGGCCGGCTGACGCACCCGTACCAGATCATCACTACCCCCAATTACAACGATTGGGGGTTTCTGGCCCAGTTCCTGGACATCACAACATCAGCCAACCCATTCATCCCCTTGGAAATTGTGTTCCTGGACCCTTCCCGTCCGCCGGACCCCGAGGCTCTGTTGGCGGCTTGCCGGCTTCACCGGCCCCATTTTTTGGATGTGGAACACCGGTACATGTTTCCGGACCCTGGCAACCGCGCCGTGCTGTTCACTCTGGTGTCTACAAAAAAACGCCTCTGGTTTCAGGGACCCATGCGAAGGCAGTTATTCTGGTGGAAAAACCGCCGGCCGCCCGAATTATCCGATCTTGAAAAACTGAGTCCGTTCGACGGCGTTTTAGCGGATGGCTTCACTTCCGATGCCCAGACGCATGACTGGCAGGATCGGATGAGCCCCCATGCCGAAGACGTGACCGCCCTCACCTTCCGCCCGGTGCGTCTCCAACGCCGCTGGCTGGAAATCACCCAGGCCGATCAATACCATTTCGGCGTTTGGCCGGATTAGGCGGTTCGAAGGTTGAGGAAAAGGACTTGGGAATGGATGGTGAAAACGCCGTCCGGGTTCCCCTCGGATGTCCGGGCGAGAGTCATTCGATCAAAACCGGAGGATCATCCAGAACTTCCCGAATCACCCGAGCCACGTCCCGTATTTCCAGAGGTTTCATCAGCAGGCGTTGAAGCCCGGCGGCGTGGACGATGTCTTCGGTAATCCGGCGGCTGTACCCCGTGCATAAAACCACCGGCAGATCCGGCCGAAGCCCTCGGATCCGGCGGCACAATTCGAAACCGGTCATTTCCGGCATGGTCTGATCCGTAATCACCAGGTCAAAGGCATCGGGGTCCGCCTGGAATTGCTCCCATGCTTCGCGGCTGGACGTCAGGCCCGTTACCTGGTATCCCAGCCGGCTCAAAAGATTCCGGCCCACCTGAATCAGGCTGGGTTCATCATCCACCAACAGAATCCGTTCCCACCCCTTGGGCAGACTGGAATCCAGGCTGGCCGTCGCTTCGGCCGGAAAAGCCTCGTCGGCCGGAGAAAAATCCATTTCGAACCGAGTGCCCCGCCCCACCTCGCTGAAAACCCGGATGTCAGCCTGATGGCTTTGAGCCACGCCGTGGACCACGGCCAACCCCAGACCGGTGCCCTCCCCCGGCTCCTTGGTGGTGAAATACGGTTCGAACATCCGTTCCAGAATATCCGGTTCAATTCCGTGCCCGGTATCGGCCACGGTGAGCCGGTATCCTTCCTTGGCGTCCGCCGGCTTCGAACCGGAAGGAGAAGGATTGGTTGGGGTGAAGGGTTCGAGCCGGATGGTCAGCAGGCCGCCGTTGTCCCTCATGGCATGGCCGGCGTTGGCGCCCAGGTTCATGAGCACCTGATGAATCTGGGTGGCGTCCGCCTGAACAAAAGCGGGATCGGGAGGAACTGAAACCTGCACTTCAATGGTGGACGGCAACGAAGAACGTAAAAAACGCCCCGCTTCCTTGACGATGGGCCGGATGTCCACGGGTTCGATCCGGTGGCTGGTTTTCCGGCTAAAGGTCAGAATCTGCCCCACCAGGTTCTTGGCTCGGTACGCGGCGCCCAAAATCTGTTCCAGGCAGCCTTCCACCGGCCGGCCTTCTTTTTCCAAAAGCTGGGCCAGTTCGGAATTCCCGATGATCACGCCTAAAATGTTGTTGAAATCATGCGCGATCCCGCCGGCCAGGGCCCCCATGGCCTCCATTTTTTGGGCTTGCTTGAGGTGCCGTTCCGCGTTTTTCCGGTCCGTGATGTCGTCCAGGTAATTGAGCGTCGCGGGCCGGCCTTGCCACTGGATCAGGGCGGTTTTCAGCTCCACCCATCGTTCCTGCCCGTTCTTTCGAACAACCCGATATTCATACCGTTCCGGTTGAGGTTCGCCCGCCAGACGGCGCCGGTGGCGGGCCAAAACCATTTCGCGGTCCTCGGGATGGATCAGGTCGTCGAAGGGCCGGTTTTCCATTTCCTCCAGGCTGTACCCAGTCAGGATTTCCGCCTGGGGGTTGGCGAACTTGAGCAGGCCATCCTGGGCCACCACGATCGCTTCCCGGGCGAAATCGGTGACCATGCGGTATTTGTTTTCCGATTCCCGAAGGGCGGCTTCCGCTTTCCGGCGTTCCTCCACTTCCCCCCGAAGGCGTTCGTTGGCCCGGGCCAGTTCCGCTGTCCGTTCAGCTACCCGGATTTCCTGAGTTAGGTACAGATCCTTCAGATCGTTTTCCTTACGGTCCAATTCACGTCGGATCCGGTCTTCGGCCAGCACCCGGCCCACCACGGCCGGCAGGATTTCCAAAAAAACATCCGATTTCACCACGTAATCCCGGGCGCCATCGGCCAGCACCCGGTCCGCCAGCTGCTCGCTGCCCCGGCCCGTGACCATAACCAGGGGAAGAGCCGGATGTTCCCGACGAAGCCACTCGAAAAATTCCAGCCCGACCACGTCGGGCAGAACATAATCCAGCATCAGCAGTTCCGGAGGTCGGGTTTGCAAGTGGTCCAGGGCCTGGGTTCGGTTGGGGGCGATCACCACTTCGTACCCCGCGTTCCACAACCGAAAGGCCATGGCCATAGCCAGGGACTGGCTGTCTTCCACGATCAGAACCCGGGGACGTAATTCATCCGGTTCGTTCACGCTCGTGGTTCCTCCCGCATTCTTCGGGTTGGCATCGGCTCCATGGGCCGCCCCCTGAGGTGAATCCCGTCGGATATCCAACGAAATCAATTCGCGCGGGGCGGTTTCGATCATTCACCGGGCTGGTTCTGGTCCAACACCCGGCGGATGGTCCGGGCCCATTGTTCCAGGCTGACCGGCTTGTTGAGCACGGCCTGAACCCCCACCTGGATCAACTGGTCCGCGGGAACTTTATCGCAATAACCGCTGCACAAGATCATGGGAACATCCGACCGGACGGTCCTTACCCGCCGAGCCAGTTCCATTCCATCCATTTCAAGCATGAAATGATCCAGAACCAAAAGGTCATACTGGTCCGGTTCCTTCCGAAAAGCATCCAGCGCCTCGCCCGGGGTGATGAAACCCTGGGCTTGGTACCCAAGATACTTGAACACCAGCGTGATGGACGCCACCATATCCGGTTCATCGTCCACCAGAAGAATCCGTTCGGTTCCCCGAGGCAGGGCTTGTGGGTCGAATTCACCAAGGGTCACGTTTTTTCCCCGAAGCCTCCCGAAACGGTAAATCCGTTGGGCATGGATTTCGTGAATGGTTCGTCGATTCCCTCCCCCTGGACAATCCGGATGGGATCGGAATCTTTTCTATTAAGTGTAGGGGACCTTTGTGAGTAAAACAAGGCCATGCTATTTTTTTGGTACAAAGGAACGCCGCCCGGGGATAGGAATGCGGGTCCCCCAGGCGGCCGAAAAAAAGGCGGGGATCAGGCGGAAATCAGGCCACGGCCCGGCGGTCATCGAGGCTGGAACCATCCTGAGCGAATCCGCGCCGGGACAGGATGTCCAGGGTCTGCCGGTAGGTGAAATAGACCACCACCTGGCAGTTTTTCTTCGCTTCGTCATCGTGGCGGCCGCTCGTGATCTTTTCGCAGTCAATCCCGCCGTATTTCGATCCGAACTGAGTTTCGAACCAATCCACAAGTTCCAGCACCATGGGGTCCAAGGCTGGATGAGGTTCCTGGTCGGCTCCCCCTCGCCCCGCGTACAGGCCCAAAAGCCCAATGGCCCCGGTCAGGGCGCCGCAGGTTTTACCGGCGTAGGCGAATCCCGCTTTCAGGCCTTCCATGGCGGCCACCAGTTGGGGATTCTCCTGGCCCAGGTTGTCCAAGCCCATGCGGACCATGATCTGGCTGCAATAGAATCCTTCTTCGTGGATTTTCATCATGCGCTGGCCGATTTCGTCCATAATTCTCCCCTTTATGAAAGGATAAGATGGGTTCCCCGAAGGATCGGTCCGGGGAATCTTTGCGTTCCACCAGGAGGATATTACTGAAGTTAGGGCCGGCGGGCCTGGATCCGACCCGATGCCACGTAGTCCTCCAACTTCGTCCCGGGCGCCCATTCCTTGATGAATTCCCCGCTTCGGCCGTCCACGTCAACCCGAACGTCCACGAAACCCGCGTCGGTCAGGATTTGGTCTAGCTCCTTCACGCTCAAGGCGCCGGCCGCGCACCCGGCCCATTGCCGAAGGTCTTCCCGGATGGCCTCGGGCAGAGGCTGAAGGGTCACCACGTCCGAGATGGCCAACCGGCCGCCGGACTTGAGAACGCGGAAGGCTTCCCGGTACACGGCTCCTTTGTCCACCGAAAGATTGATCACGCAGTTGCTCAAAATCACATCCACCGAACGATCGGCCACGGGCAGGGCTTCGATCTCGCCCAGACGGAATTCAACGTTGGTGAATTCCCCTTTTTCGGCGTTGTTCCGGGCCTTGGCCACCATTTCCGGAGTCATGTCCACGCCGATCACCCGGCCTTCAGGTCCCACCTGGCGAGCGGCCAGAAAACAATCGAACCCGCCCCCGGCGCCCAGGTCCAGAACCACTTCCCCCGGCCGCAACGCGGCGATGGCCTGAGGGTTGCCGCACCCAAGACCCATATTGGCGCCCTCTGGCGCCGCGGCCACATCGTTTTCGGAATAGCCCAGGGCCTTGGACATTTCATTGGCCGACGGGAGTCCGGCGGGGGAACAGCAACCGGGAGAACAGCAGGCGCCGGGGGCATCCCGAAGGGCCGCCTGGCGGTAGTTTTCCAGGACGGCCTGGCGGATTTCATGGTTGGTTTTCATTCTTCCTCCTCAATTGGTTATCAACCAAAATGAATGTTTCAGATGAGTACGCCGGGGCGGGTCTCCGGTCTGTTGAGTCCCGAGGTCGGACGGCCTCATTTCTAATTGTTTAGAAGTGTAGTTTTTTAAAAGTGGGATGTCAAGACCCTTCCCCATATTTTCCTCCCCCGCACACCTGCCCCCGCCCTGTCCCCCTCCCCCTCCCCAGCGTCTGGCCGCTCAGCTTCGCGCCGGGGGCCTGGACGCCCTGAAGCGATTCGATGAATTCCAAACCGCGGTGCAAGGGCAAGGATTGAATGTGGATCTGGACCGGATCCGAGCCTTGATTGAAACCGATGATTTTGACGCCGCGTTGACGCTATTGGAAGAAATGATCCGGAAGGAACGGCTGTCTTGAACAGAATATGCCCTCTTAGCCTCTAGCTGATCCCGTGAGACCAAGCAATCCGGCATCGGTATCATGCATCCAATACTTCCCTGACTTTGGTCCCCAGTTCCGGGACGGTGAACGGTTTTTGAACGAAAGCAACGCCTTCGTCGATCACGCCATGGGAACCAATCACATCGGCCGTGTACCCCGACATAAACAGCGTCTTGACGTCTGGCCGATTCATCATGATTTTTTCCTTGAGTTCCTTGCCGTTCATTTCCGGCATCACCACGTCAAGAAGAAGCAAATGGATCGGGCCTTCATACTGAAGGCTCAGGGTCAATGCTTCACCTGGAGTCCCGGCCGTGAGGACTTTGTATCCAAGTTGATTCAATATGAATTTACTGATTTTAAGGATGGACATTTCGTCTTCCACCACAAGTATGGTTTCCGAGCCGCCTTTCACTTTTTGCTTGGCGTCCCCGCCTTCTTTTTCCGAGGCAGCCATGACCCGAGGCAGGTAAATTTTAAAGGTGGTTCCTTGGCCCGGTTCACTATATACATCGATATGGCCGCCATTCTGGTTGACGATGCCGTACACCGTGGCCAACCCCAGACCGGTGCCCTTTCCTTCT
>JAGVGV010000117.1 GCA_020056895.1 Deltaproteobacteria bacterium | reverse complement strand
TCCCGCACCGAGCCAGCGCCGCCTTCAAAGCTTCCTCTTCCGCGTCCCACACCGCCTGGTTCAGCGCCCGCCGGGAAGCCGGAGCGTCGTCCTCGGGCCGGGATTCCATCCAGCCCCCCAGGCCTTCCACCAGGTCGCCGTCCAGCACCTCGGATTCGCTCATCACCACGGTTTTTTTGACCAGGCTTTTCAGTTCGCGCACGTTGCCGGGAAACGGGTATTTCTGCAGCCGGGACAGCCCCCGGGACGTGATCCGCCGCTTCAGGCCGTACCTTTGATTGCAGGTTTCCAAAAACAGCCGGGCCAGTTCGAAAATGTCTTCCGGCCGTTCCCGTAAGGGAGGGATGCGGATGGTGAAGGTATTGAGCCGGTACAAAAGGTCCCGCCGGAACGATCCGGTCCGGGACCGGCTTTCCAGGTCCTGGTTGGTGGCCGCGATGATGGTGCAGTCCACCCGCGTGGGTTTGTTTCCCCCCAGCCTCAGGACCGTCTGGTCGTCCAGGTATTTCAGGAGTTTGGCCTGGATCGTGAGCGGCAGTTCGCCGATCTCGTCCAGAAACAGGGTCCCCCCCTGGGCCAGTTCAAAAAGCCCCGCCTTGCCCTGCTCCCGGGCGCCGGTAAAGGCCCCTTTTTCATACCCGAACAGCTCGGCCTCGAACAGCGTTTCGGGCAGAGCCGCGCAGTTGATCTGTATAAACGGCTGGTCCCGCCGGACTCCGTGGTTGTGGATATGTTTGGCCACCAGGCCTTTGCCCGTGCCGGATTCGCCCAGCAGCAGGATGTTCGATACGCCCGCCCGGGCCAGTTTGAGCGCGGTTTTCAACACCGCCTTGAATTCCGGGCTTTCGGCCACCAACGGTTCGTCTATCAGTTCCCTCAGGCTCAGCTCCCGCAGTTCGTCCTTGATTTTTTCGCTTACCTCGCGGGCCTGATCCAGTTGATGCTTGACCTTGTTCAGTTCGGTCAGGTCCCGTTCGTTCACCACCACCAAGTCGATCCGGCCGTCGGTTCCGAACAGCGGCGTGCCGGTGACGAGCAGGTGCTTCCGCGTTCGGCTGACATACTGGAGCATATGGACCGGCCCCCGGGTGGCCAACACCCGCAAGGTCACCGAACTATCCACCAGCCCCTGATCCACGATGCCCTGGAGGTTCCGGCCCACTACGTCGGCGGCTTTCAAACCATTCAGGCGTTCCGAGGCGTCGTTGACGCGGAGCACCCGGCCTTCGCCGTCGGAGACCCATAGGCCGTCCGAACTGAGGTTGATGATGGCTTCGAGCTGTTGTTTGAGCCGTTCATGGGAGGTGAGCCGGTCTTCCAGGCCGGATAGTTCTTCCGTTGGCCGGAACCGGCAGACCAGGCCTCCGGATTCCTGGCCTCGGGCCAAGGGCGCCAGATCCACGATCCACCGGCCTGAAGGTTCGGTCACTTCCCAATCCCAAGAAGGAGTTCCCGAACACAGGGATCGGGCCGCCCCTTCGGCCGTGGCGGGGAGCACTTGGGACAAAGGCCGGCCCAACAGATCATCCGGGCCGATTTTGAGCAGCGCCAGGGCGGCGGGGTTGGCTTGAACCACGCGGCCGGAAGCATCCAACCCGATCAAACCGCCGGCCAGGGGGCTCAAGGAACCGGCCGGTGGCTCCATTGGGAGGGAAGGCGGATCGGTTTTCAGTGGTTTCCGTTTCACGGCGGCCTCGGTCAAGGGGATACGGATCGGGCCGGTTGGCCAGTGATTGGGTTCGGACCCTGGGGCGCGGCGCCATCCGTTATTTTCATCTTCCCCGGATTCTACGGCAACGAAAGGGAATCGGCAATGAAACGATGGATCCTTCCGGTCGTGCGTCGTGGAGATATCCATCCTTTCCTTGATGAAAATCCGCCAGAATGAAAACCGGAATCCGCGAACATGGATTGCCGAATCGGGTTTGATCCATTAAGATGCGCTTGGTGAACGTAAGGATGGGATATTTGGGGGGGCCTCGGTCCTATCCCATTCATGGTCATTGGTTTTCCCGACCTTATGGGCGGTCGGTTGTTTTTTGGGGAACCGGGCTGAAGAAACGGAGAATTTTTTGGAAAGCGGGAAGGATGCTTCTTTTTCCGTTTAAGGTGTATCTTTAGGAGGATGCAGGGTTTTCGACGAGCCGTATCCGATCCGGCATGGGGATATCCGCCGGATCGGTCCCGGTCCCGGATTTGCGGGGAAGGCCGGCATGCGGGAGCAAGAGCGCTTTCGAAGCCGGCGGACCGGATCCGCCATAAAAAACCGGGCTCGCGGCGATGGCCTTGTTTTTCCAGGAAGAGTGTTTCATGGCCACCATTCTCGTGATCGATGACGACGAAGCCGCGGGGCTGACCCTGTGCCGTATGGCCGAACGTTTGGGGCATCAGGGCCGTTTGGCCCTGACCCGAACAGAGGGCCAGCGAATGGTCGGGAAGGGGGGGATCGACGTGGTGCTCCTGGACGTCCATCTTCCGGAAGGCAGCGGCCTGGACCTCTTGCCTCAGTTGGTGGAAGCTCCCGACGCGCCCGAGGTGATCATCATCACCGGCCACGGCGACCCGGACGGCGCCGAACTGGCGATCCGGAGCGGGGCTTGGGATTATCTGACCAAGCCGATCTCCTTTTTCAGTTTCGAGCTCCAGATGGAACGGGCGCTGAAATACCGTGACCGCCGGTCGTCCGGTCGTCCGGCCTTGATCCGGGTGAACCATCTGGTGGGCTCGAGTCCCCTTTTTCGGGCCTGTTTGGACCGCCTGGCCGAAGCGGTGGGGTCCGGGGGCGGAGTATTGATTTCCGGCGAAACCGGTACGGGCAAGGAAGTGTTCGCTCGGGCCATTCACGATAACGGGCCCCGGCGGGGAGCTAATTTCGTGGTGGTGGATTGCGCCGCGCTGCCGGAAAACCTGGTGGAAAGCATTTTGTTCGGGCACGAACGGGGGGCTTTTACCGGAGCGGAACGTTCGCGTGACGGGCTGATCCATCAGGCTCACGGCGGCACCCTGTTCCTGGATGAGATCGGCGAACTGCCCTTGAACGTTCAGAGATCCTTCTTAAGGGTTCTTCAGGAACGGACCTATCGGCCGATCGGGTCCAACCGCGAAAAGGAAAGCGATTTCCGGTTGATCGCCGCCACCAACCGCGATCTTGGCGTCATGGCCGAAAAAGGCGCGTTCCGGGCCGATCTTTTGTACCGGCTCCAAACCCTGAGCATCCACCTGCCGCCTTTACGAAACAGAATCGAGGACCTTCGGCCGCTGGTCACTCATTTTCTGGAAAAACTGGCCCGCAAGTACAAGCTGGGAGCCCGGGTTCCGTCGGCGGATTTCCTAAACATTTTGGCGGCGTACCGCTGGCCCGGCAACCTGAGGGAATTGGCCAATACCCTGGAACAGGCCGTGGCTCAGGCGGGGTCGGAACTCATTCTGATCCCCCAGCATCTTCCCACCCGGTTTCGGGTTCACCAGATTCGAACCTCGGCCCTGGTTCCCGTCGAACCGCCCGCCCCCCCGGCGGCCTTCGCCGAAACAACGCCGTCGCCGTCTTCAACCACTCCAACCAACCCCGGCCGGGGGGAACCGGCATCATCGCCCCAGGCTGGGGCGGGGGAGGGGATTGGATCGGCGGCTTCGGTGGACGGATTTCCTACCTTTTACGAAGCCCGGGAAAAGGCTTTGGTCGAAATGGAACGAGGATACCTGGAAAGCCTTATGGTCCGGACCCATCGCGATATCGCCCTGGCGCTTCGGGCGTCCGGTCTTTCCCGATCGCGGCTGTACTCCCTTTTGAAGAAACACGGCCTTTCCGGCGCTCGGAACAACAAGTAATTCCAAAAAAAACGGATCAAGAGCCAACGGCCCGGGCCAGGCCTCGCGGAGGCCTGTTTCCCTCTTCCCGGGTCCCGGTCCCGGTCACCTTGCCCATTCCCGGCTTGACGGGATCCCCAAAACAATGTACGCCAAGGAAATCTTTCCGTACAGGACGTCAAAGGCCTCATGCCACCCCTTGTCTTCCGCGATTATGTTGTCCTTCTGGCCGCTCCGCGGCTGACTCAGGCTATTTATATGGATATGCTCACCCCCCTGGGGTTCAAGAACATCCAGACCACCCACGTGGACCAACAAGCCATCAGCCTGATGAAAAAGCTGAAACCCCAGTTGATGGTCGCCACCATGAGCCTGTCCGTATATACCGGCCCGCAGCTCTTGTCCGTGGCCCGGCAAGACCCGGAAACGGCCCGGATCCCCTTCGTGATCATCGGGATGAAGGAGGATGAAAAAGGGGGGTTGGGGGAGCATGTCGAAAAAGACAAGCTGGCCCGTTTCATCGGACTGCCCGCCGATGTCCAGCAGGTCACCCGGACGATCCTGGACCTACTGGCGCCGCTGGTGGACCCGGTGATGGAAGAGGCCTACAGCCTGACCGACGAAGCCCTGGAGCGGTACAAGAACGGCGACCTGAAGACCGCGGCCGAATTGTACCGGAAATCCCTGGACCTGTATGAGGAAAACGCCGACACCTGGCTCAAGCTGGCCGCCATATTGAGCGACCTGGGCGAATACGATGAAGCCGAAGTGGCCTATCTTCAAGCCCTTGGCCAGAACCAGTACTCGTTCGTGGCCTACCTGGGCCTGGCCGAACTGTATGAACGGCGCGAGGATTACGAACTGACCGTGGGCATTCTGCGGCAGGCTTTGGGCTTGGCCCAGCGGTTGAAGGTGTCGGCCAAAAGCGTGGCCCGGATCAACTTTTTCATCGGCGAATTCGAACTGAGGCTGAAAAGGCTGGCCGGCGCCGAAAAGTCGTTTTCCCAGGCCATCGAAGGCGATCCTCAGAGCGCGGCCCTGAGAGAAGACATAGGCGACGCCTATGCCGACAAAGGATACTTCGCCGAATCGGAACAGCATTACGAAGCCGCCATCAAGCTGGACCCCGGTCTGGCCCATGTGTTCAACAAGCTTGGCATCGCGTACCGCCGCCAGAAGAAGTACCAGAAAGCCCTGGAACTGTATGACAAGGCTCGGATCCACCACCCGCACGACGAACACCTGTTGTTCAACATCGCCCGGGCCCACATGGAGGATGTGCGCCACGGCAAGGCCATGGAATTTCTGATGGAGGCGCTGGAGATCGCCCCCGATTTCCGCGAGGCCCGATGCCTGGTGGCCAACCTTCGGTCCCAGTTGAAAAAAACCGAATTGGACGTGTGGAAGGAAGAGCCCCTGGAACCTTTTCCCGTGGACGAAAACACCGAGGCTTGGCGCCGGGTGTACGAATGAGCGGGTTTCCAACGACCCGTTAATCCGCGCTGTTTCCCCCCGTTTTTCCTCCCGGCGGCGAGCGGCCCGCCGATCTCCCAGGATTCGTTCGTTTATTCGTTACCCGTTGCCTCCGGTTGGGACCATTGAGGCATAAAGTGGTATAATCAATAATACACAAGCGAATTATTGGCGGAGTTCGCCATGCATCCGTAACGCGGAATCCTTTCGCCGGTATCGAGGGACCGGCCGGTATCCCCTGGAAAACGGTTGACAGGGGCCGCCCGGTTGCACCATGATCGGGGCGCCTTTGAAAAGGGGCTCCCATCGGGTACGGTTGGGCCATTTGGAACGGAGGATGCCATGAGTTATGACGGACGGGAATCCCAGATGACGGAAGCCCGGCGGATCAAGAAAAAAATCATTGAAGCCGCCAGTCAGCTTTACGAAAAAAAGGGCCTGTACGAGACCTCCGTGGCCGAAATCGCCGAAGTGGCGGGTATTTCGGTCCCGGTCACCTATCAATACGTTCATCGGAAGGCGGATATCCTCCTCCTGATCATGGAGGATTTCACCGAAAAGTTCATTCAGCGGGTCGAGCCTGAACTCGAAACCGCCCCGGACCCCGAGGAAAAGCTGAAGCGGGCCCTGAGGGTGTTCACTGCCCTGGTGGACGAGGATCTGGCCAAGGTCGTCCTGGTGTACCGCCAGTCCCGGGCTTTGGACAAGGCCGGCCGGTCCCGGGTCATGGCCGCCGAAACGGCGCATGTTCAGGTTTTTGAACGGATATTGACCGAAGGGATCGAAAAGGGCGTGTTTCAGGCGCCGGACGTCAATCTCATCGCGTACCACATGGTGATGACCGGGCACACCTGGGCGCTGAAGCAGTGGCATTTCGGCCGCCGGATGAATCTCGAAACCTTCATTGAAAAACAAACCGACTGCATTCTCCACGCGCTGAAAGCCTGATCCGATCCAACGGGACCAGGTTACGTTGGGAAAAACCCCCGGGCCGGCCTTGTATTCGCGAAGGTCGGCCCCATCGTTTGAACAGGGACCGGAAAAAAACAGCGGCGAAGGGTCCCCATCGTTGAAGCGAACCGGAAGACTTGTCCCCGGAGTTCATTAAAAAGGGAACGATATGACCGTCATTCAGTTCAAACGTCCCAACCTGGTGGAC
>JAGVGV010000405.1 GCA_020056895.1 Deltaproteobacteria bacterium | reverse complement strand
CCCGCCAGATCCGCCGCCGCGTATGAACACCATTTGCAGCAATAGGCGATGATCTGGGGTTCGAATCCGGCCGCCATGGGCCCATTGGGCTGGGTGTCCATATTGCTCCCCTTTCCGGAAGTTCTGGGGGTGGGCCTGGGCCACTGGCCTTAATCCGAGGAACCAGTGGCCCGGGCTTTTCATATTGGGGTCAAGTTGCTCTTTCCCCTCGCCCCCGGGCGCCGGGGCCACGGCCCCGGATGCCCATTGGAGTCAGGGCATGGCCCTGACTCCCGGGAGAGGGCGGGGTGAGGGGGTCCCGATGAAATGGCAACCCTTACCCTTGTCATTGATTGAAAAGACCCGTTTGCCTCCATGGTTGATTGGTTATCAGGCGAACGCCGCGATCATGCTGAAGATTTGGCTTTGTTCAAAGCCCCTTAGCTGGGCCGCGTTGGACCGGCAGGACGAAACGCAGGACCCGCACCCCTTGCAGAGCACCGGATTCACTTCCGCCCGGCCGGCGTTGGGTCCGGCGCTGATGAGCGACGGCGCGCTGTAGGGGCAGACGTCAACACACACGCCGCATCCGGTGCAACGGGCGGTCATTACCCAGGCCACCGTGCCGCTGGTCTGAATGGTTTTCCGGGACAACAGAGCCACGGCCCGCGAAGCGGCCGCCTGAGCCTGGGCCACGGATTCATCCAAGGGTTTGGGGTAGTGGGCCAGGCCGCAGAGGAACACGCCGTCGCTGGCGAATTCCGATGGCCCCAGTTTCACGTGGGCTTCAGCGAAAAATCCGTCCTCGTTCATGGGAACCTTGAAGAGCTGGGCCAGGGCGGCGTCCCGGTACGGCTCCACGGCGGCGGCAAGCACCAGAAGGTCGGACCGGATGGTTACGTCCCGGCCCAAAATGTGGTCCCTCGCCCGGATTCGAAGGCCGGCTTCGTCCGCCGTTGCCACGGGTTTGCGTTCGAGATCGTACCGGATGAAGATGACCCCCAACTCCCTGGCCCGCTTATACAAATCCTCCCGTTCGCCGTACGACCGGATGTCCCGATAAAGAATATAGATTCTCGCGTCGGGGTTCTTTTTCTTCAAATGAAGGGCCGAAGCCAGGGAATGGGAACAGCAAAGCCTGGAACAATAGGGCCGCTGGATTTCCCGGGACCCTACGCACTGGATGAAAACCACGGCGCCGAGCCGGTCCAGTTCCGGGTCGCCGGCGATCATTCGCCGGTCCAGTTCCAACCCGGTCACCACCCTGAGGTCCTGGCCGAACAGGTATTCCTGGGGGACCGATTCCCGGGCTCCGGTGGCGATCACGGCCACGCCGTGCGTAAGAGTCCGGGAGGTCCCGCCGGTCCGGATGGTGGTCCGGAACTGGCCCACGTACCCGTCCACGGCTTCGAGCCGGGTTTCGAGATGCCGGGTGATAAGGGGTTCGGTCTCGACGTCCCGAACCAGCCGGGCCAAGCCTTCGGGGATGCTTTCGCCCTTGGCCGTGGCCCAAAGGTTCAGCGCCTGCCCGCCCAACCGGGCCGACCGTTCCACCAGGTGGACCGGGTACCCGTGGCGGGACAGAGCCCGCGCCGCCGTCATCCCAGCCACGCCGCCGCCCACCACCAGGGCCGCCGGTTCAACGGACAGGGTTTCTTCGGCCAAAGGCGTTTGAAGCGCCACCCGGCTGACAGCCATGCGAACCAGGTCCTTGGCTTTCCCCGTGGCCTCTTCGGGCCAGTCCTTGTGCACCCAGGAATTCTGGTTGCGGATGTTCACCATTTCGAACAGATACTTGTTGAGGCCGGCGTTGAGGAGCGTTTCCTGGAACAGGGGTTCGTGGGTTCGGGGGGAACAGGCGGCCACCACGATCCGGTTCAGGTTTTTTTCGCGGATAATCCGGGTGATGGCGTCCTGAGTATCCTGGCTGCAGGAATACAGGTTGTCGGCGGCGTATTCCACGAAGGGCAGCCCGGCGGCGTATTCCCGAACCGCCGGCACGTTCACCACGGACCCGATGTTGATGCCGCAATAGCAAATGAACACCCCCACCCGGGGCGGATCGCCCGCCACGCTGGTCTGGGGAGGCGGTGTGACCGGGGTAGTGAGTGTATCCCGGGCCGAGGCCAAAAGGGCTCCGGCCCCAAGAGCGGCGGACCCGGCTTCGATAACCGTCTGGGGAATATCCTTGGGCCCGGCGAAGGCGCCGGCCACGAACACCCCCGGCCGGGAAGATTGGGTAGGATCGAAGGAGCAGGTCGAAGCGAAATCGCCGTCGGTCAAGGCCAAGCCCAAGTTTTCGGCAAGAGCCTTGGTCTGGGGATCGGTTTCCAGGCCCACGGAAAGGACCACCAGGTCGAACACCTCTTCCCGGGAGCCGCCGTTTTCGTCCACCCAGGAGATTCTTTGGCCTCCGGCGGCCCGGTCCGGCGTCACGGAATGAATCCGGCACCGTTCGAACTTCACCCCGTGCCGGTTTCGGGCGTCGTTGTAGCAGGCTTCGAACCCCTTGCCGTGGGTCCGCATGTCCATGAAGAAGATGGTGGCGTCCAGCTTCCCCGGCCCGGCGTGTTCCTTGGCCACCAGCGCCTGCTTGATGGCGTACATGCAGCAGACCGAAGAACAATAGGCATGGCTGCCGGGCTGGGTGGACCGGGACCCCACGCACTGGAGCCAGGCGATTTTCCGGGGGT
The DNA here is from genome assembly GCA_020056895.1 of Deltaproteobacteria bacterium. GTDB lineage: Bacteria > Desulfobacterota > Desulfarculia > Adiutricales > JAGVGV01 > JAGVGV01. Next base: position 2,621 of record JAGVGV010000405.1, on the reverse strand, counting down.
CCTGGTGGTCGGACGGCCGGATCAGGTGGCCCATGGTGGGGCCGGACGCGGACAGCAGCCGTTCGAACTCCAGGGACGTCACCACGTCCGGGTTATCCTTGTATCCGTAAAAACTAAGGTCCGAAGGATCGAAGGCCTTGAACCCCGGCGCCAGGATAATGGACCCCACGGCAAGGTTCAGATCCCGGTCCTGGTCATCGAACCGGATGGCCCCGGAAGGGCAGAATTTTTCGCAGGCCCGGCACCGCCCCTTTTCAAAAAACAGGCAGGCTTCCCGGTCAATCACGTACTTGAGCGGCACGGCCTGGGGGTATTGAATATAGATCGCTTTCCGTTTGGCCAAGCCGCCGTTGAACAGGTCCGTTACTTTTTTGGGACATTTTTCCGCGCAGACTCCGCAGGCCACGCATTTTTCCATGTCCACGTACCGGGCTTTTTGAGTCAGGGACACCCGGAAATCCCCGGGGCCGCCCTCCACGCGGCGGATTTCGGTCCGAGTCAAGAGCTGGATGTTCCGGTGCCGCCCCACTTCCACCAGTTTGGGCGACATGATGCACATGGAACAATCGTTGGTGGGAAAAGTCTTGTCGAGCTGGGCCATGACCCCGCCGATGGACGGTTTTTTTTCGACCAGATACACTCGGTACCCGGACCCGGCCAGGTCCAGGGCCGCCTGGATCCCGCCAATGCCGCCGCCCACCACCATCACCGCGCCGATCACCTTATCCGTCATCGCCGCTTCCGCCTCCCTTTCACCAGGAAATCATAAGGGGAGAATTTTGAACGGGGAAAGGACATTCCCGTAGGACCGTTTCCGAAAGGGCGAGGCATTCCTCGCCCCAACTTCTTGAAACCATCCCGCGGGCTACAAGCCCAATTCGGCCAGATCGGGCCCCAGGTAGGTCCGTTCGTTTTCGCCCAGCATCCCCATGGACAGACAGATGATGGTCCACAGATGCACGACCTGCCACCCGCCGTCGTAATGCTCTCCCAGCTCATGGATTTGGGCGTGGCAGTTGTGGCAGGGCACGGCCACGTACGAAGCCCCCGTAGCCTTGATCTGATCGGCCTTGAATTTGCCGTACGCCAGTCGTTGCTCCTTGTACGGCGCCTGAAGTGAACCACCGCCGCCGCCGCAACAAAAGTTGTTCGAACGGTTGGGATACATGTCCACCAGATTCTCTTCACCCACCACGCTTTTCACCACGAACCGAAGATCGTCGGCGAAATAATCGCCCAAGGATTTCCGAACCGGGTTGCAGGGGTCCTGAACCGTAAACTTGATCTTGAGGTCCTTGTTCCAGTCGGAATTGACTTTCAGTTTCCCTTCACGGATCCACTGAGCGTACAAATTAACGATACTGACCAGCTCGAATTTGTGGGGAATGTTGAATTTTTTCAGCCCGGCCCAGAGCGCGAAAAAGGAATGACCGCATTCCGTGTTCACCAGGTACCGGCACCCCAACCGGTCCACGATTTCGGCCTGAGCCCGGATGATTTCTTCCCATTTCTCGTCGTCGGCCAGGAACATGCAGTAGTTCTCGCCAGCCCACATGTCCGAATAGTAGGTCCAGTCCGCGCCCACGGTATGGAGGATTTTCCACAGGGGGAGCATTTCATCGGGCTCGGTAACCGGTTCACGGGAATTCTGGTTCAGGGCGAACATAGCCCCTTCCTTGTCCACGGACGCCTCGAAATCCTCGAACCCTTCCTGGCCCCTCAGTTCCTCGGCCATGTCCGATACCACGAATTTGAAGTCTTCCACGGGAACCCCCATGGCGCCCCCCCGGGACGACACGTGGTGATCGCAGGAACCCCGGATCCCCTTGGGCCGGTCTTCACGCGGCCATTGGGACCGGATGTAAAAGGTGAGCTGGGGGATGTTGATATTCATCGGGCAGGCATCCTGGCACCTTTTACACATGGTGCAAACCCAGGCCCAGGGGTGCGCCAGCAGTTCCTCATCCATGCCCAATACGGCCATACGGATCCACTTGCGGGGGTCCATATCCATCAGGCCCGTGGCAGGGCAGCCGCTGGCGCAGGTTCCGCAGGTCAGGCAGAGCCCTAGGTTGCCGTTGGGCGCCAGTTTTTCCACCAGTTGTTTCAATTCGCTTTTGGTTTCGGATAAAAGCACGGGATTCGACATGCCGACCAACCTCCCAAAGTCCATTTAAAAAAAAGGGATGCCGCTTCAATGCGGTCCGGGCCGGGCGGGTCGGTCAGGATGTACCTTTGGGGAAACGATGTCAGGGACGGGTAAAAGCCTCGGGCAAGGCGGTTCCATCCCAAAGCGACCTACCGGGCACGGGTAGTATTCCGGTGACGCTTCAGGTGAAACCTAAAAAGGAAAGGATGTTACGAGTCATCCTACTCCCGAGGGCCTGGCGTGGATTGAAGCCGGTCGAGGACCGGTTCCGGGCCAGGAGCCGTGTTTTTTCGTTTATCATTGGAATTGACGATATGTCAAATAGTATTTAGCGATGAATCAAGGCGCCCGCACTCCTGTCCTCCATGTCCTAAACTCACCGTCAAAAAAAAGAAAAACCTCGTTGTCCCTGAGAAATCAGGGTGATATGATGTTTTCCGCCGAAAGAAACCATCACCAACGAGGTGAATTG
>JAGVGV010000741.1 GCA_020056895.1 Deltaproteobacteria bacterium | reverse complement strand
CGTCGTGAAGCGGCGTGCCGGGTTTGAAGATGGACAGGATCAGATCATCCGAAACCAGGGCGTCCAGGGTGGTGCCTACTTCGATATAGCTTTTCAGGCCCACTTCGCGCTCGAAAGCGATCAGCGCCCCCACCCGGTGTTCCGCCATCTGGAAGGCGGCCCGGACCACTTCGTTGACCGTGGAAACCAGTTCGGTTCCGGCCCGGGAAAAGGTCAGCCGGGCCATTTGGGTCAGAGCCCGGCGGATGTCGTCCTGGAACAAAATGACCAGAATGAGGATGATATAGGTCAGGAAGTTGCTTAAAATCCAGTTCAGCGTCAATAACTGGAACCGGACCGAAAGTTCGTACGCGGCCAGCCCCACCGCCAACCCGGCCACCATCTGCATGGACCGGGTGCCGCGCATGACGCGGATGGCCTGGTAGATAATGAACGTCACAACCAGGATATCCACCCAGTCCTGCCAGCGCATGGTCTGGATGAAATCACGGATTTGGGTGAAATCAGGCATGCTCCCTTTTCACCGCGTGGGCCACGGCCAGGGCCTCCCAGGTTCGGCGGACATCGTGGACCCTCAGGATATCGGCGCCGTTGTAGGCCGCCAGGGCGGCCGCCGCGGCCGAAGCGGTTTCGCGGCCCTTAGGCGGTGTGCCGCCCAGGATATGGCCCAGAAAGGCTTTTCGCGAAGCGCCCACCAGAATGGGATACCCAAGAGCGGTCAGCGCCCGCAACCGGTTGATCAGAATCAGGTTGTGATCGAAGGTCTTGCCGAAACCAATACCCGGGTCCAGGACGATTTTTTCCGGCCGGACGCCGGCGGCTTCGGCCCGGGCGGCGGCTTCAGCAAGAAAATCCCTTACTTCGGCCACCACGTCGGCGTACTCGGGGTTTTGCTGCATGGTCCGGGGCTGGCCCTTCATGTGCATCAGGATCAGGGGCACATCCGCTTCGGCCGCCACTCCCAGAATGTCCGGATCGAACCGGCCGGCGCTGATATCATTGATGATCCGGGCGCCCGCGTCGATGGCCGCCTTGGCCACCGAGGCTTTGTACGTGTCGATGGAAATGGGAATCCGCACCCGGTCGGCCAGAGCCCGGATCACGGGCGCTACCCGGCGGATTTCCTCGGCCTCGTTCACTTCCTGGGCCCCCGGCCGGGTGGATTCGCCGCCGATGTCCAGGACATCGGCTCCGGCCAGCGCCAAGCTGAACCCGTGGGCCACGGCTTCGTTTTCGTCGAAATGTTCGCCGCCATCGGAGAACGAATCGGGAGTGATGTTGAGAACGGCCATGATGTGCGGCCGCTGGTCAAAGTCGAAGGTCCACCGATCCCAGGCCAAACAGCGCGTCGTCATGTTCGCTTGTTCCAATCCGTTGTTCGAAAAATTCCCCGGCTGGTCCGCGCTCCAAACACCCCCAACATTTTTCCGGCGGCCGGGGGCGTTCCGGTAAAAGACGGGGAGGGGGGCAATGCCCCCCCTTTTTCCAGGAAAACCTCCAGGGCGGGCGAACCCGTCCCTGAAGGATCCATTCCGACGGGTCAGGCCCCGAATCTCCCCGAGGAGAACTCAGGTGTTTTCGGAGGGCTCCGCTTCCGGATCCGATTTTTCCGCCGCGATGGCTTCGCCCGAGGCTTCGGCCGCTTTTAAAGCCCTTTTTTCGGCTTCCAATTCAAACCCGGCCGTACCGGCTTCGCCCAACAGGGACCGGAGCAAATGCTCCACTTCCGGGCCGTCCAGGGTTTCCTTTTCCAAAAGGGTCAAAGCCAAAAGGTCCAGGGCGGGTCGGTATTGAGTAAGCAGGTCCGTGGCCTGTTGATGGGCGCCCAGAACCAGTTTGCGGATTTCATCGTCGATCCGCCGGGATGTTTCTTCGCTGAAGTCCCGGTGCTGAGCGATTTCGCGGCCCAGGAAGATTTGTTCTTCCTTTTTACCGAAGGACAAGGGTCCCATCACTTCGCTCATGCCCCATTCGCACACCATGCGCCGAGCCATTTCCGTGGCTCGTTCGATGTCGTTACCGGCGCCGGTGGTGGTTTCGCCCAAGGCCAGATCCTCGGCCACCCGTCCGCCCATGAGCACCGCCAGCCGGCCCATGAGGTAGTCCCGGCTGTAGGTATGCTTTTCGTCCATGGGGAGCTGCTGGGTGAGCCCCAGAGCTCGGCCCCGGGGGATGATGGTGACTTTGTGAAGGGGGTCGGCGCCAGAGATCAGCTTGGCCAACAAGGCGTGGCCCGCTTCGTGGAAGGCGGTGGTTTTCTTTTCCTTATCACTGATGATCATGCTACGGCGCTCGGTGCCCATGAGCACCTTGTCCTTGGCCATTTCCATTTCGGCCAAGTCCACCCGGTCCTTGTTTTTGCGGGCGGCCATGAGCGCGGCTTCGTTGACCAGGTTTTCCAGATCGGCGCCGGAAAAGCCGGGGGTGCCTCGGGCCACCACGGCCAGGTCCACGTCGTCGGCCAGAGGAATCCGGCGGACGTGCACCCTGAGAATCTGTTCCCGGCCCCGGATATCGGGCACGGGGACCACCACCTGGCGGTCGAACCGGCCGGGCCGGAGTAAGGCCGGGTCCAGAACGTCGGGCCGGTTGGTGGCGGCGATCAGAATCACGCCTTCGTTGGTTTCGAACCCATCCATTTCCACCAGAAGCTGGTTCAGGGTCTGTTCCCGTTCATCGTGGCCGCCGCCCAGGCCGGCGCCCCGGTGGCGGCCCACGGCGTCGATTTCATCGATGAAAATGATGCAGGGCGCGTGCTTTTTGCTTTGCATGAACAGGTCCCGGACTCGGGAAGCGCCCACGCCCACGAACATTTCCACGAAGTCGCTGCCGCTGATGGAAAAGAAAGGCACTCCAGCCTCGCCGGCGATGGCCCGGGCCAAAAGGGTTTTGCCCGTGCCCGGAGCCCCCATGAGCAGTACGCCCTTGGGAATCCGGCCGCCCAGACGGGTGAACTTCTTGGGATCGCGCAAAAATTCGATGATCTCCTGAAGTTCGTCCTTGGCTTCGTCGATCCCCGCCACGTCTTCAAAGGTGACCTTGTCCCCGCTGTCGGTCATCAGCCGGGCCCGGCTTTTCCCGAACGAAAGGGCCTTGCCGCCCCCGCCCTGCATCTGGCGCATGAAAAAGACCCAGACGCCGATCAGGATCAGCATGGGCAGCCACGAAACCAGAGCCGTGGTGTACCAGGGGGTTTCCATAGGCGGTTCGGCGGTGATCTGGACCCCTTTTTCCCGAAGCCGTTTTACCATGTCCGGGTCTTCGGGCACATAGGTCTTGAACCGCTTGCCGTTCATGTACTGGCCGGTGACTTCGTTGCCCTGGATGCGGACACTGGCCACTTCGCCCTTGTCGATGAGGTCCAACAGTTCGCTGTAGGATACGCTGGTGCTCAGGGGTTGATTTCGGGTGTTGTACAGGTTGAACAGGATCACCATCATCAACCCGATGACCAACCAAAGCGCCAAGTTCTTGTAAAAAGGACTCAAATGCTCCTCCCTCGGCCGCCCATGGCCCGGTTGGGGCGCCTCTTCCGGGCGGCTCGTCTCCAATCGTCTATCATTATGCCAGATCCCCCCCCACTTCAACAAAAAATGAATGCTTCCGTTCGGCCTGGGATGTGTTGGAACCCTTCAGCCCTCCCGGACCACGGGCAAGGTTAACAGAGCCCTGGGGACAATGGCCACGCTCAGGTTGGGCCGGCCGATCAAGTCCCGGGCCACGGCCAAGGCTTCGTCCATATCCCGGGCCGGGGTCATATGCGCCGCCCGGACTACCTCCGGCGTTCGGGTTCCGGCCACGATCACCGCGCATTTTTCCATCACCTTGGCCATGATGAAGGCCCGTTGGGCGCCCGGCGGGTATCCGGTCCGCCTCAGATCGGCCAGTAGCGAGGTCATGTCGGCCGTCCGGGCCATGGTTTCCAGAAACCGTTGTTCCCCCAGGCCGCGGCCGGCGCCTTCCGGCGTAGGCGCGGGCACGATGATTACGCCTCCGTCCCGGACCACGGGGGTGGGGGCGAAAAAAAGATAGCTGGCGGCCCGGCAGGCCTGATACAGATTTTCGTCCTTGGGATACCCCACTCCGGCCACGGCTACATCGAAAGCCCGGGGAACCGGGACCTCGTACATGGGTCGGGCCAGGTCCACCAGAGCCTGAAAAGTGGGCTGGGGGGCTCCGGCAAAAACCGCCACGGGCCGTTTGTGGTCGTCCTGAACCACGTTGAGGATAAAGGACAGACCGGCCCGACGGGCGGATTCCACCAGGGCCTGGTGGAACAGGTTGCCGTGGGTCCGTCCCAGACGGGTGCCGGGATGGTCGATCATCCAAGGGCCGTGGGTGGCCTCGATGGTGGCTTCGCCCGCCGCGCCAATGGCGAGGGTTTTCCGGCCTCCGGAGTATCCCGCGTACTGGTGGGGTTCCACCACGCCGGTGGCGATCACCAGATCGGCCTCATGAGCGATCCGGTTCACCCACAAGGGGATGCCGCTGGGGTCCGTACCCAGGTCCACCAGCATTTCCGGGTTCCGGGCATCGTGATCCACCACCCGGTACCGTTCAAGGACCCGGGCGCCCACCTTGGCTTGTTTTTCCTCGGGCGTGCTGGGCCGGTGCATACCCACGCCGCACAAAAGGGTGATGTCCCGGTCGTGGATTCCGGCGGCTTCCAGTTCGGCCAAGAGGGCCGGGACGAAGATGTCGTCCTGCGCCAGGCGGGTGGCGTCGGTAAAGACCAGGCAGACCCGTTGGCCCGGCCGGGCCAGGTCTCTCAGGGGCGGAGACCCGATGGGCCTGGCCAGGGCGTCGCGGGTGGCCGCGTGAATATCCGGAAGCCAGGGCCGGGGTTGGGATTCGATCAGCCGGCCGGTCATGCCTTCCGGAAGGGAAAAGGACAGCGATTCGCGACCAAAGGGGACCTGAAACCGTTCATTCATGCGGGCTGCTCCCTTTCCGTGGGTGTTTCGCCTAAGAGCGGCCTGAGGGCCGGCGCCGGAAAGATTCTATCGCGCGATGGACCGGACGAAGGGAAACCTTTTTGTTTCCAACCAAAAAATCGGTTAAAATGGGTTTCAGCCCCTCGGATGCCCGGCCGGGCGACCGACCGATCACCTGTGTTCATCCTAAACATTGTTGGGAGGACCTTTTATGCCCCCCGCGCCCGCGACCGAAGTGAAGATCAACGAATGGCTGACCGAAGGGTTCGAGCTGTTCCGCCGGCACGCCGGCATCCTTTTGCTGGCCTCCCTGATCGTGGTGGCTCTTTCGGCGGTGACCTTGGGCGTTCTGTCCGGACCCTTGACCATGGGCCTGATCCTGATCATCCTGAACCTATACAAGGGCCAGGGCCAGCCGCCGAAAGCGGGGGACGTGTTCCAGGGGTTCCGGCTGTTTTTGCCGGCGTTTCTTTTTTTTCTGGTTTGGGGCACGGCCATCACTTTGGTTTTTCTGGTGTTGAACCTGATCCCGCTCCTGGGCCAGCTCTTGGCCCTGGCGGTGTTTTTCGGAGCTTCCGCCGTTTTGATGTTCGGCCCGTTCCTGATCGCGGACCAGGGGATGGGTTTCTGGGAAGCCACTCAGGCCAGTTGGACCAGGGTGCGAAGCAACTGGTGGCCCTTCGTGGGGTTTGGCGCCATTTGCGCGGTGATTGGGCAGATCGGCATGATTTTTTGCGGAGTGGGGTTCATCGTTACCCTGCCGATCATGCTCTGCATGGAAGCGGTGGCGTACATGGAAATTTACCAAGGGGTGGCGACCGAAAAAGCGGCCCCCGCGTTCCAGGCGCCCACCGAATCCCAAATCGCCCCGGAATTCGAAACCCAGCTCAAAAGGGACCAGCCCAAGGTCTGGGAAGTGGATGAAGAGGACCTGGACGGGGACGGCCCCCGCCTGGACGGCGTCGAGGACCTTAACCCCGGCCAAAAAAAGGACCGCTAGTCCGTATCGGGATGGATCAATAGGCCCGAGCCCGATCCAGCCGGCGGCTCAGTTCGTTGGCGTACCGGCGGCCCAGCCGATCCCCGCGGGCCCGGGTCCAATCCGATAGCCGGGTGGATCCGGCGGCCGGGGCGGGGGTGTCCAGGAGGCCTTCCATCAGCCCCTCGATCTCGTCCCTGGTGATCAGTTCGTCCTTCATCAGGTATCCCAAGATCCGCCCCACCAGAAAGCCCAGCGCGGGCGGGATCGGCAGTATGGGCCGGGGCCGGCCGATGGCCCGGCCGATCATGGCCGCCAGTTCCCGGTAGGTAAAGGATTCGGGCCCCACCGCGTCGATCACCGCGTTCCGGGTTTCCTCCCCCTCGCGAACGGCGAGTTCGGCCAGGTCTTCCACGAAAATGGGCCGGAGCCGGTACGATCCATCGCCGAAAACGCCGAAAACGGGCAGACGCCGGAGCGCCCAGGCGATGTTGTTGATCAGGATGTCCTCTTCGCCAAATAGCACGGCCGGCCGGAGGATGGCGTAGGAAACCCCGGATTCCTTCAAATACCGTTCCAGCCGGGCTTTGCCCTGGAAGTAGGGGTGCGGGGAATCTTCGGACGGGTTGGTGATGCTCACGTGGACGATCCGCTGGACGCCGGCGGCCCGGGCCGCGTCGAAGAGCCGTTTGGTGTTTTCTTCGGCCTGGAGGTAGGTAAAGGTTTTGTGGTTGAAGCGAACCCAATACGTGTTGTACAGCACCTTGGTCCCGGCCAGGGATTCGGCCAGTTGTTGGGGCCGGTCAAAGGCCAGGGGAAGCACCGCGACACGGCCGCCGAAAGGGTCCGGGCGGTTCGGGGAGCCAGTCAGGGTGAAGACGGATTGACCCCGGTTCAAAAGCTTTTGGGCGATGTATTTGCCGGAAAAGCCGAACGCGCCGGTCACGGCGCGGCGTTCCTGACTCATGGCCGTTTCCTTTGCTCCAGGCCTCAATCGTCGTCCTGGTTTTGCCGCCGGCGTTCTTTTCTTTGAGCTTTTTTCCAGTCCGGCACGTCGCTCCGTTTCTTTTTGGCCAATTTGTCCTTTTCCCCGCTGGGCGTCAAACCCGGGATGAATTCGGGCCGGACGGCGAAGGACCCCGGCGTGGCGGACGGTTTGGTCTGAGCCGGTTCCTTCTTTTTTTCCTTTTCAGGTTTTTCCTTGGGAAGCGGCGGGCCGGTAAACAGGTCCGGCGACAGGGAATCCACCAGGTACAGGTGTTCCTGGAACCG
>JAGVGV010000699.1 GCA_020056895.1 Deltaproteobacteria bacterium | reverse complement strand
TTTGACGTGACACTAGTGACAAGTCACGCATTAACTGGTGGTAGGCGTATCGCCGGATCAAGGCCAAGGCGGCCACTATTTTCCGACACTTGAAACGTGACTTGTCACTAGGGCTGTTTCTAAAAAGTGCTTTTACCCAATCTTGGGTGTCGGCCTTGCTTTGAATTCCTCAAAATAGGTCAACGATTCCTCCGGATTCAAAACCGCGGCCTCCTTGATCTTGGGCAAAATCACGTTTTTGGAAACAGCCCCTAATTGTCCCTTGGAAATAATCATTTCCATGAGCCCGCTTGCGGAGGGGCGGGGGCTCCGTTATGCTTTGAGCCAACGAATCGTTTTTCGTGTTTTTTAAAAACCCCAACGGGTTTGGGAAGGGGTTCCGTTTCGGAGCCCCGCCACTGGACGCCTCGAACCCCGGGAATAGGAGTTCATGGGGAGGGTTGGATGTCGCTTTTCCGCCGGATGTCGCTCCGCGCCAAGATCGTGATGACGGGATTTCTGCTGACCGTGGCCCTGACCCTGGTGTTGTTCGTGCTCTATGCCGCGAACGCCCGCCAGCAGGCCGTGGGGGCCATCGTGGAAAAGGCCAAGGCCATCAACCTGATGGCTGAATCGGCCCGGATGGAAATGGAAGACAAGCTGGCCAGCGGCCTGATTACCGACCAGATGATGCGGGAATGGGCAAAAAAAGGCGAAAACGAAAAAATACTGGGCGCGGTGCCCGTGGTGACGGCCTGGCGGTCGGCCATGCGCAAGGCCGCCGAAGCGGGATATACCTTCAAGGTCCCCAAGCTCCAGCCCAGGAATCCCAAAAACGCCCCGGATGAACTGGAAGGCCGAGTCATCCGCAAAATGGAATCGGAAAGGCTGGAGGAACACTGGGAGATCGATCCGGCAAAGAACGCCGTACGCACCTTCCGGGCCGTCCGGTTGACCGAAGTCTGCCTGATGTGCCATGGCGACCCCGGCCTGTCTCACAAATACTGGGGCAATGACCAGGGCGTGGACCCCTTTGGCGTCCGGTTGGAAGGCTGGAAGGCGGGGGAAGTCCACGGAGCCTTCGAGATCATCCAAAGCCTGGATCAGGCGGACCGGGAAATCCGAGGGTCCCTCATTTGGGGCGGCTTGGTGGTGCTGGTGGGCCTGATCGTCAGCGGCGGTCTGTTTTTTATCATGATCACCGGCGCGGTCAACCGGCCCATCGAGCGGATTTCCACGGATCTGGTGGATTCATCGGACCAGGTGGCTTCGGCGTCCTCGGAAATTTCGGCCACCAGCCAAAGCCTGGCCGACGGGGCGTCGAATCAGGCCGCGTCCCTCGAGGAAACATCGGCCTCCCTCGAGGAGCTGTCGTCCATGACCCGCCAGAACGCCGACCACGCCACCGAAGCGAACAAGTTGATGGGCGAAACCCGGGGGATCGTGGAACGGGCCGGCCGGTCCATGGACCAGATGACCGAAAGCATGTCCGAAATATCCGAAGCCGGCCGCGAGATTGGCAAAATAATCAAAACTATTGATGAAATCGCCTTCCAGACCAACCTGTTGGCGCTCAACGCGGCGGTCGAGGCGGCCCGGGCCGGGGAAGCCGGAGCCGGTTTCGCGGTGGTGGCGGACGAAGTGCGGAACCTGGCTCAACGGTCGGCGGAAGCGGCCCGGAACACCGGGGCCTTAATCGAAGGCGCCATCCGCAAGATCGCTCAAGGAACCCATCTGGTGGCCGAAGCCACCGAGGCCTTCAGGGAAGTGAACCAGGCGGCCCACAAAGTGGCTGATTTGGTGGGCGACGTGGCCGGCGCGTCCACGGAACAGGCCCAGGGGATCGATCAGATCAACCAAGCGGTGGCCAATTTGGACAAGGTGATCCAGCAGAATGCCGCCCAAGCCGAGGAATCCGCGGCGGCTTCGGAAGAACTGGGCAGCCAGGCCGAGGCCCTCCGGCAGGTGGTGGACGATTTGATGGGCATTATCCACGGACGGAAAACGGACGATTGATTGTTCGGCGGATCGCTCACCCTAATCAGGGGGTCGGCTCTTTTCACCACCCCCTTTTCATTTGGAACCGCCGGAGGCACGGATCGGCTACTCGTTTTCCCCCCTCCTCATTGACAGCCTCCGAGTTGCGGCCTTATACTATTCCCCGGCGAACATATTATTTCGAGTCATGAGGAAGAAGGAACAACCCTTGCTCGTTGACCGCTTTCAGCGCCGTCTTTCCTACCTAAGGGTCTCCGTGACCGACCGGTGCAACCTTCGCTGCCGCTACTGCATGCCGCCGGGCGGCGTACCCAAGCTGGCTCATCCCGACATATTGGCCTACGAGGAAATCCGACGGGTGATCCAAGCCGCCTCCTCCTTGGGCATGAACAAGATCCGGTTGACCGGCGGCGAACCCCTGGTCCGCAAGGGGATGGTGGACTTCATCCGGCAACTGGCCGAACTACCCGCGCCCTTGGACGTCCGCATGACCACCAACGGCCTGCTCCTGGCCGACAAGGCCCGCGATCTGGCCGCCGCCGGACTCCGGCGGGTGAACATCAGCCTCGATTCCCTGGACTCCCGCACGTACGAATACATTACCGGGCTGGATGTATTGCCTCAGGTGTGGAGAGGGATCCAAACCGCGCTCGACGCCGGATTCGATCGGATCAAGCTGAACTGCGTGGCCATGAAAGGGGTGAACGACCACGAACTGGAACGGTTCGCCCAGCTCAGCCGCGAATACCCGCTGGAAGTCCGTTTCATTGAATTCATGCCCATGGGGCAGGTGGATTTTTGGAGCCGGGACCGGTTTTTATCGGCCGAAGAAATCCAGCGGCGGATCGAAGGGCTGGACCGGCTGGAAGCCGTACCCCGCGAAGGGGACGAAGGCCCGGCCCGGGTGTTCCGGTTGCCGGGAGCTTTGGGGACCCTCGGATTCATCAGCCCGGTTTCCAACCATTTTTGCGGAGCCTGCAACCGGTTGCGGCTTACCGCCGAAGGCAAGATCCGGGTCTGCCTGCTTTCCGACCGCGAAGTGGACATCAAGGACGCCCTTCGGGCCGGCGCCGGACCGGAGGAACTGGCCGGCCTGCTCCGGCGGGCCGCCGCCGCCAAGCCTCAAAACCATCTTCTGCGCCAGGCCGAAACGCCTCGGCGGGCCATGCATTCAATCGGCGGCTGACCCAACGATCCAGCCGCCAGCGGCGTCGGTCCAAAGTATTAGAGCAGGCTACGACCCAAAGGGTCCGAACGAGGCCTTCGTTTTTCTCTGAGGGGCGCGGCGTGCCTCCCCCCTACGGCGAATACCCAAAACCGATTCACCTTCGGCCCCTTTTGATCGCGGCTTGGCCTGAGCATCGGTTCCCATCCTCCCTTGGCGTTCCAGATCAAGCGCCCCTTTCTTGCGTATAATTACCTGTTATTCCATGAAAATCTGATTGACCGGGCGAGATTTTTCCTCGCCTGTTCTTTTTCGTCCCACCAAGGAGGAATCCCTTTGGGCCGGACTCAGGCCCCCTTGAACCCCCGCCTCTTTTCCCCGGCGACACCGGGCGACCATGTAAAATTTTTTTTGGCCCTTGACAAATAGTTATATTACAGCTACAATTTAACTGTCGATTGACAAAGTAGTTGATTTTGTTGGCTAATCCACTATTAGGGGCGTCTCCGGATCTATCCCCGAACATGGAACGGGCCACGTTGAAGTCCTCGGGCGGCCGGGACCGTCTTCCCGGTCGCCGCCGGAATAAAAGCCGAGCCGAAGGCGTTTGCGGATGGCCGAACGAACCGGCCAGGGAAGGGATTCGGGATGGGTCGCATCCCCTTCCGGCGCAAGGCCCCCGGACAACCCCATCGCACGTCTTTGTCTGAAGGGTGAGGTTATGAGATACGCGGAGACCGGGTTTAATCTGGAAGTGGATCTGTCCCGTGGCAACATCGAACGGGTGGAAACGGATCCCAAATGGACCGAAATGTACCTGGGGGGGCTGGGCACCAACGCCAAGATCCTGTGGGATCGTGTCCCTCCCGAAGTTGAACCCTTTTCTCCGGACAACCTCCTGATCTTCGGTACCGGCCTGTTGGGGGCCACGCCCGCCACGGGAGCCAACCGGACCATCGTGACCACCTTTTCCCCCCAGACCCAGTTGTTGGCCTATTCCATGATGGGCGGCTTCTGGGCTCCGGAACTCAAGCACGCCGGGTACGACAAGGTGATCGTTCGGGGCCAATCGCCCAGCTTGGTGTACTTGTGGATCCACAACGACAAGGTGGAAATCCGGGACGCGGAACACCTGCGGGGCAAAGGGGCCATCGAAACCGCCGAGCTGATCAAGAAGGAACTGGGCGAACCCAAGGCCCAGGTGGCCTCCATCGGCCTGGCCGGGGAAAACCGGGTGTTTTTCGCGTCCATCGAACAAGGCCGGTCCAGCGCCAGCCGGGGGGGCCTGGGCGCGGTGATGGGCTCGAAAGGCCTGAAAGCCATTGCCGTCCGAGGCACCAAGGATATTCTTCTGGCTCAGCCGGCCCGGTTCATCGAACTGTGCAACGACGTGCTCCAATACATCAAGCACCGGGAAAGCCATCCCATTCCCGGAGTCATGCCGATTTTGGCCGGCTTGGGATCGCCCCAGGAAATGGCCGTTCACGACGAAAAATGGCACACCGAAAATTTCGCCTGGGGCAACGCCCGCACCCGCCGCAAGGATTTCTGGAACGACGACATCGCCAAGCAGTGGACCCACACCCTGGAAAGCATGCGGACGCGCCTTATCAGTTGCTACAACTGCCCCATGAAATGCGGGGCCACGATCACCGTGCCCGGCATGCCCACGTACATGATGAAATGCTTTTCGAAGCTCACCTATACCATGGCCGCCATGTCGGATCTGGAATTCGGCCTGACCATTGCCCAGCGGGCCACGGAATACGGCGTGGACGGATTCTCGACGCCCCAGGTCATGGCCTTCGCCTTGGAACTTTTGAACGCCGGCATCCTGACCGAAGCGGATTTCGATGGTATGCCCGAGGACAATGAAGGCCGCTTCAACTGGCTTTTGGACCGGATTGTCCGCCGGGAAGGGATCGGCGACATTCTGGCCGACGGCACCCATTGGGCGGCCAAACGGATCGGGAAGGGCGCCGACGCCTTCGCCCACAACAACATCAAGAAGCATGAACAACTGCCGCTCAAGCTGGGTATGCTCAACCCCATCTATTTCCTGATGTACGCCACCGGCGAAAAGATCAACATCACCCAGATCGAAGGCCAGTTTCCTCAGGCTCCGTTCAGCACTATGGCCGAGCGCGAGGAGTTCGTGAAGGACTGGATCCAGGTCCCGGACGAAAAGTTCAAGGATTACTTCCTCAAGTGGGACCCCCGCGGGGAAAATTCCATCCCCTATTACCCCTCGCCGGAAGCCACCTGCGACATCGTGGACTGGCAGGAACGGATGCACTACATCGACGACGCTTTGGGCATATGCGCCGGGTTGTCGTCCTTCCCCCTCAAACCGCCGTATCATATTCACAACCTGCCTGAATTCAT
>JAGVGV010000225.1 GCA_020056895.1 Deltaproteobacteria bacterium | reverse complement strand
GGGGCGAGTGATTTTCTGCGATCTGGAATCGGACACACTGCAGATCGACCCGGATGAGATCGAAGCCAAAATCCAGGCCGATACCCGGGCCGTGGTGGTGGTTCACGTGGGCGGGATCATCACTCCTCACTGGGACCGGATTCAGGAAATTTGCGCGAAACACCGGGTAGTGTTGATCGAAGACGCGGCTCATGCGCATGGAGCGTGGTTTCACGGCCGAATGGCCGGGTCCTTGGGCTTGGCCGGAGCTTTTTCCTTTTTTCCCACCAAGGTTTTGACCACCGCCGAAGGGGGTATGATCACCACCCACGATCCGAACCTGGCCGCCGAAGCCCGAATTTTAAGGGACCATGGCAAACAGTCCGGCGGGTCTTCGCCGCATGTTCGGATCGGCGACAACTGGCGGCCCAGCGAACTCCACGCCGTGTTGGGCCTCCAACAGATGAAAAAGGCGGACTGGATACTTGGCGAACGCCGCCGTTTGGCCAAATTATATGACCAGGGACTGCCGGGTATTCCGGAGCTCCGGCCGCTGAAAATTCCCGAGGGCGTCCAGTCGTCCTACTATAAATACATCGTGTTCCTGGACCCGGGCGTGGACCGGAACGATTTGAAAAAGCGGATGCGGGAAGAATTTGACGTGGCCTTGACCGGCGAAGTGTACGCCGACCCCTGCCATTTGCAGCCGGTGTTCGAACGGCATCCGGAATTCCTGGGCAGGCCCCTGGAACCATTGCCGCGTACGGAATCCGCCGCCTTCCATCACGCCTGCCTGCCCCTTTACCCCGGCCTGACGGACGACGACATTTATTACGTGGTCGAGAGTTTGAAAAAAGCCCTGGAATAGCCCCTGGCGAAGTGAAGCGCCCCCCGCCTGGAGATCAATGGGCTCCGGGCGGCCCCCCCCGGCCGATGGGCGGCTTGCGGATGATCCACAATGTGCCGACCAATCCCAGAAAAAACAGGGTTTGGATGAAAAAGGCGTCGTTGAACGCCAGCGCCACGGACTGCCGGTTCAACTCGCCGTAGATCACCCCCTTGGCCATCCGGTCCAGGTCGGCGAAGGTTCCCAGGCGGGCGGCCAGACCGGCCTTTAGTTGATCCATATAAATCGTGAGCCCCGGATCGAACACCGACAAGTGGGACGCCAGCGTGGCTTGGTGGTACTGAGCCCGCCGGGCCAGGAGCGTGGTTACGAAGGCCACGCCGAAAGACCCGCCCAGGTTCCGGAGCAGATTGTAAATGGCCGAGGCGTTGTTCATTTTTTCCCGGGGCAGGTGGGCCATGGTCAACAGCGAGAGCGAAACGAAGAAAAAGGGCATGCCCACGCCCTGGATCACCCGGCCCATCATGGCCGTGGTGAAATCGATTTCCAGGTTGAATCCGGACATGTAATAAACCGCGTACGCGTTGATGATGAGCCCTCCGCCCAGGAGCATCCGGGCGTCCACCCTTTGCGTCAGCTTGCCAATGACCGGCAGCAGAAACAAGGTGACCGCTCCCGAAGGCCCCAAAACCAACCCGGCCAGAAAGGCATTGTACCCCATCAGGTTCTGAAGAAATATGGGCAACAGGACAATCGACCCGAAAAAGGAGAAGAAGCCGAGCGACATCACAAAGCTGCCCACGGCGAAGCTCCGGTCCACGAACACCCGGAAATCCAGAACCGGGTTGGGATGCGCCAGTTCCCAGAACACCAGAAAAACAAGGCAGGCGCCGGCGATCACGGACAGCACGAGGATATAATCGGAACTGAACCAGTCTTCCTGTTGGCCCTTGTCCAGAACGATCTGCAACGCGCCCAAACCCACGGATAAAAGGGCCAACCCCATGTAGTCGACCCGTTCCCCTTTGGTCCCTCGTTCCTGGTACGGCGGGTCGAATATGTTCCGGTGGATCATGGCCAAGGCGATCAGGCCGATGGGCAGATTGATGTAAAACACCCATCGCCAGGAATAGTTGTCCGTCAGGTACCCGCCCAGCAGGGGGCCCAGAAGAGGCCCCAGCACCGCGCCCATGGCGAAAATGGCCATGGCCAGGCCCCGTTCGTGCGGGGGGAAGGTTTCCATCAAAATGGCCTGGCTCATGGGCTGGAGGCCTCCGCCGCCAATGCCCTGGACCACGCGGAAAATGATGATCTCGGCCAGGCTGGTGGCCGCGCCGCACAAGAGGGAACTGATGGTGAACAGGGCCACGGAGGCCAGGAGATACCGCCTTCGGCCCATCAGCCGGGCCAGCCAGCCGCTCATGGGAATGACCACGGCATTGGCCACCAGGTACGACGTTAGGACCCAGGTGACCTCTTCCTGCCCGGCGGACAGGCTGCCCTGGATGTGCCCCAGAGCCACGTTGGCCACGCTGGTATCCAGGATTTCGATCAAGGTGGGGATCATCACCGATGCGGTGACGATCCACTTGTTGATCCTGGGGGGTTCCATCAGTTCAGCCTATCTTTTGGCTCGGATCGTGGGGATCACGCTCATGCCGATCCGGAGCACCGGCCGGTCGCCCGGGTCCAGAAGGATTTTCACGGGGATCCGCTGGACCACCTTAACGAAGTTGCCGGATGCGTTTTCGGGCGGAAACAGGGAAAAGGCCGCGCCGGACCCGGCCATGATGGAATCCACCCGGCCCTTGAGTTTCACTCCGGGATAGGCATCCACTTCGATGTCCGCCGGTTGGCCCGGGGCAATGTGGGTGATTTCCGATTCCTTGAAGTTGGCCGTGACCCAGATGGCCTCGGGTCCCAACGGCACCACGGCCATAAGAGGTTGGCCTCGGGAAACCATCATCCCCTTTTGCACGCTTTTCCGGGTTACATGGCCGTCCACGGGGGAAGCCGCGGTGGTATACGAAAGGTTGAGTTTGGCGTCTTCCAGCCTGGCTTGGGCCAGTTCCACTCGGGCTTTCTGGGCGTCGACCAGATGGGCCTTGATATCAG
>JAGVGV010000502.1 GCA_020056895.1 Deltaproteobacteria bacterium | reverse complement strand
TTCGGGGTTTTTTTGGGCTGGTGTTCCTTACCTTTATCCTTTGTTTCGTATTCAACAACCTGATCGAACGCCTGGCCCGCCGGTCCGGTAACCGCCGCCGATTTTGGACGGTGGTGGTGTATTTCATTTTTTTGGCCATCGTGGCCCTGATCACCGCCTTCATCGCCCCGCGTCTGGGCGCGGAATCCTCGGCCGCCATCAAGCAGGTGCCCAAGGCCATTGATGAGGTTCGCGAATACCTGGAAAAGCTGGCCGCCGCCCAACCCAATTTCGGGCCCCTGATCCGGGGAATGAAGGATTCGCTGGACCTCCATAACCTGTTGGGGGTGGACCGACAGACCGTGGTTTCCCTGGCCGTGGCCTCGTTTAACCGGGTGACCCACTATTTGTCCTATTTTCTCCTGGGAACCCTTTTTTCCTTTTTCATTCTTTTGGATTACCCCAACTTACGAGCCCGCCTGGCCAACCTTCGGAATACCCGCCTTCAGGAGGTATACGAAGAGACGGCCGAAAGCGTGGTGCTGTTCGCCCGAGTGGTGGGCGAAGCCTTCCAGGCTCAAATGATGATCGCGGCCGTCAACACCATGTTGACCGCCATCGGTCTGTGGGGGTTGGGGGTTCCCATCGTGGCTCTTTTATCCACGGTGGTCTTTTTTTGCGGCCTCATTCCGGTGCTGGGCACGTTCATTTCGTCCGTGCCCATCATTTTGCTGGCCTTCAACACCGGCGGAATGAACCTGGCCATGGCGGCGGTGGCCATGATCTCCGTGGTCCACGCGGTGGAGGCCTATATCCTGAACCCCCGCATTTATTCGGCGGTGTTCAAGATCAATCCCGTGCTCACCCTGATTATCCTGTACATAGGCCATACGTTGTTTGGCATGTGGGGGGTTCTTTTGGGCGTACCGATTTCGGTCTACATTTACCGTCATGTGGTTCTAGGGCAGCCCAAGGGCGAAGTGTCCGCGGTGAACGTGACGGATAAGGGGAAAAAGGGCGGCGGCCGGAACTGACCCGAGCGATCCGGAGGGGGGAGCGGGGGTAAAATGGGATGACCAAACCGAAGGACCGATCCGAACCGCTGGTGCCCGAAGGGGGGCCGGCCATGGATACACACCGTCTGGACGCGACCCGCCGGCCCGGCCGGCCCTCGGACGTGATCGGCGACGATCTCCTGGACTATTTCGTCCGCCGCCGGTGGGCTCGAAGCCTGTTGGGACTGGCGGCCGCGCTGGGCGGCCTGGCGCTGTTTATTTATCTGGTTTTCCGTCTGGCCCATCGGTAACCTCGCGGTATCCCGGACCCCTGGAGCCCCCTTTGCCTATCGATCCCCTATTCCGCTTTTACCAACCTTCGGACCGGGCGGCGTGCCTCGATTTGTTCGACGCCAACCGGCCCCGGTTTTTCGCCCCCAACGAACGGACTGACTACGAAGCCTTTCTGGAAACGGCTCCGGGGATTTATGAAGTGTGCCTGGTGGACGAAGGGGTGGCCGGCGCTTTTGGGGTTTATCCGGAAAACGGAGGCGGGTTCCGGTTGCGGTGGATTCTTCTATCGCCCCGGGTGCAGAGGCAAGGAGTGGGGTCGGCGGTGATGAACCATGCCGTCCACCGGGTTCGGAGCCACGGCGGCGGAACGCTTTTTATCGGCGCCAGCAACCTTTCCGCGCCCTTTTTCGCCCGCTTCGGCGCCCGGGTCCAGGCCGCCATTCTTCACGGCTGGGGCCTAGGAATGCACCGGGTGGATATGACGCTTCATGTAGATTAAAGCCGAAAGCCCTCCCGAAATACAGCCGGGATGACGGGATCGTTTGTCGATTTCGTCTACATGTCCGCCAGTTCCAGTTCCATTCCCCACGAAAATTCCTGGCCCGGAGCCAAGCTCAGGGGCGATAGGAAAAAGAGCGTGGTCCCCTGATATGTTTTTTCAAACCCATCCTCGCTCATCGAAACGGTCATCAGCGGGAAAAACGAAGCCGTGACCGGCAGGTCGAAGGTAAACGCCGCCCGCAGGCCGTCCCCGCCGTTGATCAGGTCCAGCCTCCGGACCCGGTATTCGGCTCCGGTTTCATAGACTTCGCGGCGGCGGCCGGTGGCGGGCGAAAGCAGGTATCGCCGGTTGTCCTTGGCTGAAAAAAGGTTCAAGGTCCATTCCGATCCGAACAGGGCGGATAAGGTCCCGTCCCCTTCGTTCACCACCCGGTATTGGACCCGGAGGGCCGCGCCCCCTTGAGTCCGAACGGCTTTGTGAACCTGGACCGCCTGACCGGCCGCCGTTCCCCGGCCCAGAAGCTCCACCACCACCGCGCCGCCGGGTTCCACGTCGGCCCGGACCACTTCGTACCGCGCCTGGACCAGGTTCCCCGCTTCCTCATACCGGCCGGCGGCCAGGTCCGGAGGCGCAACTTCCCGGGCCAGGAAATGATCGAGCAGGCTGATCCGGGTGTACCCGTCGTAGGTCAACAGTTGTTCGAGGCCCGGTTCCTTGACCTTGACCACATCGTGGATCGAAGCCACTTCCGAATACTCCAGTATCTGCTTGGACACATCCGCCAGCCGGTGATGGTACGCTTCGGGCCGGCGGGTCAATACATCGGCCAGGTTCATCCGTTTGGGCAGGTGGCTGATTTCGAACAGGCCGCCGCCTTTGGCCGGGGAAAACCCCAGGATCAGGTTGGGGCTTTCCACCAGAAGTTCCTCGAAACCGTCCTTGTCCAGGTCCACCCGGGTAATCTCGGTCCGCCCGCCGTTTTCCTGAATCAACCGGGCCTGGCAGGCCAGGAGTTCCTCATGGAGCGCCCGCCGAAGGTGCCCCATGTACAGGCCGCCGAAAACTCCGTGCCAATACGCGCAGTTGCACTGAGCCCGCCATAGATGCACTCGGGCTTCGGGCAGGGCTTCGGCCCGGGGGCTGAGAAACACCGATTTTTTGTGGATTCGGTTCGATTCCTCATATTTGACCAGAAAGTTGTCCCAGGTGCCGCCTCGGACAAAAGGCCGCCAGGCTTCCCACCGGTTTTCCCGCTTCAACGTGGCGATCATGTCTTCGAGCGCCCGGCCCCGATGAGGCGGCAGCGCCCATTCAGTCATTTCCTCGTAACTGGCCGGCGGCATGTACAGCCGGCCCTTGGGCGGCGTTTGGGCCACGTATTCGGCCGGCAAGGTGGTTTGGAGCCAATCCCGGTTTTCTTCCAGGGCGGTGAAAAAGTCCCGGAGCCACCCTTTTTCAATGACCCATTCGTGGGTTTTGGGCCAAACC
>JAGVGV010000085.1 GCA_020056895.1 Deltaproteobacteria bacterium | reverse complement strand
TGGGGAATCGGATGGGGAGCAGGGGATGGCTCCGCGGCAGCGGCCGCACGCTTCGATGGCCCACCGTCCGATCCCATCTTGCCAAGGAGGACGGCTCCGGGTATGATGCTTCGCCAGGAAGGCCCGGAATCCAGGAGGAGTCCGGGGCCGCTTCTCCCCTGCCCGGGTGGTGGAATGGGTAGACACAAGGGACTTAAAATCCCTCTCCGCTTAGCGGAATACGAGTTCGACTCTCGTCCCGGGCGCCAAATAATTTCAATACGGTAGCAAGATTTCGTCATTGCGTCGGGTTGGGCAAAGCTCTTCGCTGTTTGGTGTGGGCAACTGGGGACCGGAAGAAGAGCAGAAGTGGAAGGAAAAGGAAACTCGTGGTTGATCACATCCATAACAATCCGATATAATACAGTATTCTATGAGTAGGGCATAGCGGTCGCCCTTTTTTTTCTTTCACTTCCACTATTCGCCCACTCGAAATAGCGAAGAACCTTGTACCTTTTCCTCATGAGCAAACGGCGTAACGAATTCGATGAGCAGCCGGTCCACTTGGGCGGGTTTCGGGAACAACCTTGCCGCCCATTGGTTCAGGGGTCCTTCGAACGTTTTTTGATAACCCTCGATGTCGAAGCGGGTCCTTCGTCCCGGCCCCAGGCGAAGCCCGGCCTCCCCCATGAAATGAATCAACACGGCCAGATTCGGCGCAAGCGCCAAGGCCGGGGCCAAAACCCGGAGCATCCTGACTTCCGTCCTCTGCTCCATGAAAAAACAGGGCCGGGATGTAACCGCCGCTCTCAAATTCGCCCTGGACCAAATGGCCCGCGACATCCAACAGGACCCATTCCCGCCCGGGCTTATCTTAACCCATGAATGGTTTTTCAACGAGATTCCAACTTGTTATTCATTATGGGCTTGACGGCTGCACGGGTTCGCCGCCATCCGCGGTATGTCGGGCGTGGATGATGTGTCGAAACCATAGGGGTGAAGCAGGCCTCGCCCGACGTCTTGTACCTCATTCGTGTTTCATGCCAGGCATTTTCCCGCTAAAGGGCAGAACCAGTTTCTTTACCACAGGTGCTCCGGGGGCCGGGGGGTGCGAGGAAAAGCTGATCCCATTCGGCTTGGCTCCGGTGGGTGCGGTCGCCACGAGCTTGCGCGCCGCCAAGTCGAGCATGGCCGCCGTGTTTCCGTAGATGTTGGTGACAAACCCATAGCGACCCGAGGGGTCCACCACCACGCCGTGCGGGCCCTTTCCGGTTTCCACCGTGGCTGCCACCGTAAATTGGCCGGTTTCAACAATGGACACAGTGGTACTTGGCTTCTGCTGGGAGCCTTGGTTGGCCACAAGCAGGTATTGGTTGTCTGGCGTTACCATGACCTGGACCGGCCCTGCCCCGACCTGGGCCTTGCCCACCATGGCGCGTTGAGCCAAGTCCACTTTAGCCACCGCATTCTCTCCGTTGAGCGAAACATATACGTAACGCCCATCGGGCGAGAACCCGACCTGCGCCGGCATGTCACCGACCCGGATGTCGATCGACTTGGAGTCCGTGGCGGTATCGATGAGGCTGATGGTTGCATCCTTCATATTGGCGACGCATACCCATTTTCCGTCGGGGCTCGGGCGCAATCCATGCGGGTACTTACCCACGGGGATGGCGGCCGCCACTCGCATGGCCGCCGTATCGATGACGGAGACTGAATCGTCACCGCCGTTGGACACATAAGCCTTGTGGCCTCCCGGGAGCAAGGTGACGTGGGCCGGCATACGGCCGGTGGGGACGAAGCCGATCACCTCGTAGGTGGCTGTATCAATGGCCACGGCCAAAGCGTCGTGCCCGCTGACCGCCCAGACCACCCGCTCGCCTGGGGCGACCTCCAGGTTGTGGGGGCTGGCAATACCGGTGAGTGTCGCCGCGACGCGGGAGGTGGCGGCGTCGATCACCGTGATGCTGTTTCCACCCTCGTTGGCTATCCAGATACTCCCCAGGACATCAAGGGGTTGCGCGGACGCCGCAACTGCCTGTGGTTTTGCGGTATTCATTACCACGAGGAGCGCGAAGACCCACGGGACAGCCCGGAGGGCCAGGCGAGCAAAGCGAATCGCGAAGTTGGCACGGCGCGGAGAAGGGGAACTCATACGTCCTCCTTAATAAAGTGCGCCAGGATATCCAGCGGAGAATAATCCGCGGCTAACCTGGGAAGACGGTTGATCGATCTTGTAAATATTATTGTAGCAGATTCGCGTGACCAAAAGAGAGGTTCGTCAACGTTTCCCGTGGAATTCCCTACCCCGCCATGTTGCGCCCGCGGAGTGCCGCGATGAGGCCGGTCATGGTCGTGAAGTTGGCTGTGTGCCAGAAGCTTCTGACACTGGCTTGGACCGCCTGAAAGAGGCCATTGAGGCCCTTAAAAACGAATGTTGGTGCGCCAGGGCCTCCAGCGATAAAGGATTCTCCAAAAGCTTCTCGAAAATCCCTTCTGTCATATCAAATGTCACGTGTCGGCGCGGCCGTTCCATTTCCGGTGGTGCGCCGGTGGTGCTTGGCGAGGAGGTACGCTCTGGTTTCAGCCCAGGCATTTTGAAAAACCCCCTCACCCCGCCCTCTCCCGGGGACTCAGGGCAAAGCCCTGGTCCCGTATTTGGGTCCGGGGCATGGCCCCGGACCCCGGGGGCGAGGGGAAAGAATTTTCAAGCAATTGACTGAATTTCATTGACTAATGATGAAGACACCCGTTCATCCACAGAAAAAGAAAAGTGCCCAAGACGGGTCTTTCTCTTTCCCCTCTCCCCGCGAGGGGAGAGGGCGGGGTGAGGGGTGGAGAACAAAAACATGCTTCTTGTAACAACCCCAGCCCGCCCCTCAAAATGGAAACCTGACTTCTCGGTGAACTTGACGGACAAAAGGTTTTAGCTCCTATTTTTTCGACATTCAAGGCGTGACATGACACTAGCTTGGGAACCCTCCACCTTGAAGCTCCAGCTTCATTTTTTTATTGGAATATATTGACATAATAGAAAAAAGTGGTGGGAAGACAGCGTTTCCGGATGCCGGTTCCCAAGCTGGAGCCCCCGGAACCAGGCGAGTCGCTTTCCTTTTGCGCGTCACCCTTCCACCCCGCATTCCTCCTCCTCCCCCCCTGCCCCCATTTCTCCTTGACAAACGGGGCCGCCCCGGGTATTAATTGAACATTCGGTTAATAATAGACCCGGTCCCTTTCAGGGGCCACCCCTCGAACCCCTACCCAGGGAGCATCCATATGGAACACGGTCCCCAAACCCAACGGCTGGCTCAGATCCGCCAAGCCCGGGTCCCCAAGGCTGTTTTCAACACCACGCCCTTCTTCGTCGCCTCCGCCTCCGGAGCCCTGATCACCGATGTGGACGGCCGCCAGTTCATCGATTTCGCCGGCGGCATCGGCGTTCTGAACGTGGGCCACTGCCACCCCAAGGTGGTGGCGGCCATCAAAGACCAGGCCGAAAAACTCATCCATTCCTGCTTCCACGTAGTGATGTACGAACCCTACGTGGCCGTGGCCGAACGGCTTTGCCAGATCGCCCCGGGGGATTTTCCCAAAATGGCCATGCTGGCCAACAGCGGCGCCGAAGCGGTGGAAAACGCCGTCAAGGCGGCCCGGTACTTCACCGGCCGGGCGGGCGTGATCGCCTTCGACTGCGCCTTTCACGGCCGGACGCTGATGGGTATGACCCTCACCAGCAAGGCCAAGCCGTATAAGTTCGGCTTCGGCCCGTACGCGCCCGAAGTGTACCGGATGCCCTTCGCCTATTGTTACCGTTGCCCGTTGAACCTCGAGCACCCCGGTTGCGGCCTGGCCTGCGCCGAGCAGTTGGAGGATTTCTTCCTGAACTACGTGCCGGCGGAACAGGTGGCCTGTCTGATCGCGGAACCGGTGGCCGGCGAGGGCGGCTTTGTTACGCCACCGCCGGGGTATTTCAACCGTTTGGACGAAATCTGTAAGAAATACGGCATTCTGTTCATCGCCGACGAAGTCCAGTCCGGTATGGGCCGGACGGGCCGGTGGCTGGCCATCGAACATTGGGG
>JAGVGV010000717.1 GCA_020056895.1 Deltaproteobacteria bacterium | reverse complement strand
TGGGGCGGACCTGCATCGCCGCGTACACCCGGGCGGACCTGGCCGCCTGGCGGGAACTGATGGCCCGAGCCATGACCATGGCCGGCGTGACGGCCCAGGACATTGTTCAGGTGGCGTACGCGTACGGCCTGGCCACGGGCGGCACGGCCTTCGAACTGGGGGCCGAAGCCATTGGCGCCTCCCTGGTTCCCGCCGGACTGGCCGCCACGGATACCCAGCTCGATCTCATGACCGGCTTCCGGTCCACCGCCCTGGCCGCCGCGCCCTCCTTCGCCCGCCGGATCATGGACCGCATCGAGGAGCGAGGTCTGGACCCCAGCCGGTTGGACGTGAAAATCGGCCTGTTCGGCGCCGAACCCTGGTCCGAAGCCCTCCGCCGGAAGTTCGATTCCTTTTTTGGCATGAAAAGCCACGACGTGTACGGCCTGGTGGAAGTGATCGGCCCGGGCGTGGCGGCCGAATGTGGGGAGCGGAGCGGGCTTCATCTGGCCGAGGACCAGTTTTATCCCGAAATCATCGATCCGGAATCGGGCCACGTACTGGAACCGGGCCAGGAAGGCGAACTGGTGCTCACGTCCCTGTGGCGGTGGGCCCAGCCCGTGATCCGGTACCGGACCGGCGACCGGACCCGCCTGGTTATGGAACCCTGCCCGTGCGGACGGACTCTGGCCCGCATCGACCGCATCTTCCACCGGACCGATGAAATCATCGTGTTCCGAGGCCAAACGGTTCTGCCGGCCGAAGTGGGCCGGGCCCTGGACGAATTCGAAGAGCTGAGGCCCATGTACGAAATCGACGTGGTGGGCCGCGAAACCGCCGAAGAGCTGGTGCTCCGGGTGGAGGCTCAGACGGCATTCCTGGCCGGGCACGACATTGCCCACCAGTCCCTGATCCACGACCTGGTCCAGAAACTCTTCAAAACCAGCGGCGTGATGTTCCGGGTGGTTCTGGAACCGCCGGGCGGACTGGGAGACGGCCCGCCCCGGGTGCTGAGAAGGACGGAGGACTAAGCCCCATGCCGGCCTTTCCACGTCCGCCCCGGCCCCGCCCGCCTTTGGGCGAGGAAATTTACCAGGACCTCAGAACGGCCATTTTAAAAGGGGAATTAGCGCCGGGCGAACGGCTGGTGGAAGCCCGTCTGGCCCAGGATTTCGGCGCGTCCAGAACGCCCATCCGCCAGGCCCTCCATATGCTGGCTCGGGAGCAACTGGTGGGCCGGCTGCCCAGGGGCGGGTTTTTCGTTCTGGGGTTGTCGGCCGCGGACGTGGACCAGATCATGGACCTGAGGGCCGTGCTCGAAGCCTTCGCCGCCGGACGGGCCGCCAGGGAAGCCGGCGTGGCCCAGAGGTCCCTCTTGACCGAACGAAACGAAGCCTTCGGCCGGGCCATCGGCCGGGAATCGGCCGAAGAACTGGCCCGTCTGAGCGCCGCTTTTCACCAGGCTTTGTATCAATTGGCCGGCAACCGGTGGTTGTCGCGGACCATCGATGAACTGGACGACCACCTCCAGCGGTACCGCCAGACCCTGTTTTCGTCTCCGGATCAAGCCCGGGTGTCGTACCAGGACCACCGGGCCATGATCCAGGCCATGGCCAAAGGAGACCCCGCCCTGGTGGAAGCCCTGGTGCGGGACCACATGGATCGAGGCCGGGACGCCATGAAACGGGCGATCGAGCTGAAGAAATCGTCCTTGGATGAGAAGTGAAAAGAAAAAAGGCGCCGAACCATATAGCGTGAGGGGTGAACGCCATGGACCGGAAAATTCGTGTATTGGTGGCCAAACCCGGCCTGGACGGCCATGACCGGGGTGCCAAGGTGGTGGCTCACGCCCTTAGGGACGCGGGCATGGAAGTCATCTACACCGGTCTTCACCAGAGCGTGGACGAGATCGTGGCCGCCGCCATTCAGGAAGACGTGGACGTGGTGGGCCTGTCCATCATGTCCGGAGCCCATCTGCTTATCGCCGAACGGCTGATGACGCTCTTGAAGGAAAAAGGCGCGGCGGACCGCATGGTGGTGGTCGGCGGGGTGATCCCCCAAAGGGACGTGGACCCCCTCCATCGCCTGGGCGTAGCCGGCGTGTTTCCCGGCGGCACTCCGTTTACCCAATTCGTGGATTTCATCCGGGCCAATGCCCCGGTTCGGAATTGAGGGAGGCTCCCCATGGGCGTGGCCAAGTACGAAAAAAACCAAAAAGGCGAAATCACTCGGGTCACCCTCCAATCCGGCATCGACGTGAAACCCCAATACGGCCCCGAAGACCTGGAACGGGTGGGCTTTGATTACGAAAAAGACCTGGGCTCGCCCGGCCAATACCCCTTCACCCGGTCCATCCATCCCCAGGGGTATCGGTCCCGAGCCTGGACCACGCGGCAGTACACCGGCTTCGGCACCCCGGCTCAGACCAACGAACGCTTCAAAATGATGATCGCCCATGGCCAGACCGGTCTGAACGTGGCCTTCGACCTGCCCACGCAAATGGGGTACGATTCCGACCATCCCAAGGCGTTCGGCGAAGTGGGCCGAGTCGGCATGGCCGTGGATTCACTCAAGGATTTTGAAATCGCCTTCGACGGCCTGGCCCTCGATAAGATCGGGTCCGGCCTGACCATCAACGCCGTGGCGGCGATTATGCTGGCCATGTACCAGGCCATGGCCGAAAAACGGGGGTACGATCCCAAGGTCATCAGCGCCACGCCCCAAAATGATATTTTGAAGGAAATGATCGGCCGGGGAGCCTGGATTTTCCCGGTCCAGCCGGCGGTCCGGCTGGTGGGCGACGTGATCGAATACAGCCTGGCCATGATGCCCCGGTCCAACCCGGTCTCGGTCTGCGGGTACCACCTCAGGGAATCCGGCGCCAACCCGGCTCAGGAAATCGGTTACGCCTTCGCCATCGCCAACGCGTACATCGACGAAGTGGTCCGGCGGGGGGCCAAAGCGGACGCGGCGGCTCGAGTCGTCACCTT
>JAGVGV010000724.1 GCA_020056895.1 Deltaproteobacteria bacterium | reverse complement strand
GCTCAAGGCCATCCAAAGCGGAATGAAAACGCCGTACCTGTTGAACAAGTTCGAACTCAAAACGTCCGCCCAGCTCAAAGCCCTTTACCTGGACGCGTTGGTGGAACAAGGGCAGGCCGCCCCCATTCCCGGCCGGAGCGCCCGCACGGGTAATGATGGACCGCCATCCAAAAATATCCACGTGAACAAACGCGGCAGCTTGGTTATTCCCCGTGAGCTGGTGGACGAAATGGGATTCAAGCTGGAGGACGTCTTTACCGTTCGAAAAAGCAAATCCGGGATCAGCCTGAAAAAAACATCGTAAATCAAAAAAACACCCCACGGTCATCCGCGAAAACCGGGCGAGGCCCGCCTGGCCCGGTTCGTTCCTTTTTCATGAATTTCTTTCGTGTTCGCTGATAGGCCAACGGGTATTCAGCGCCGAGGTTTATTGACGTTTGGGTGATGAAACCATTCGCCATGGGCTGTTCCGGTTCCGGCTTCTTTGTCCTTTCCAATCCCTTGCGCTCCTTGGAATTGCTCGCGAAACCCATCATCCCGCCCCAAGGCCTTCACATCCCCCCCGTGAAGGGCCGTTCACACCCGGCGTGAACACCGGGTAACGCCGCCTCATCCGGAAGCCTTCCACTCGGGTTACATTGATTTCTTTGTAATATCGAATCAATATAGGACAGTCTCGGTGATTGGTATAGCTTTTCCTCACCCCCGTTTCCAGGTTTATCTCCACCAAATCTCTAATATTCTTCCGGAAGAGCTCCAGGGATAACTTCAGTGGTGTGAAGCGGACTGCGCACCCACTCCGAGGTCCGACGGACGAGGTATCCACACAACTATATGTTATTATACAGTTTTTTTAAACATTCCGGCTTGGCACGCCCTTTGCCATTAAGGAAGGCCAGGGAAACGATACCAGCCGGGAGGGATGAACCATGGAAACCTACTTCGACACTCTGAACCTGAGGCCCGATGCCACCCTGGAGGATGTGAAGGAATCGTACCGCCGGCTGGCCAAACGGTTCCACCCCGATTCCGCCGGCCCCAGCCAGAGCAACCCCCTGCTGTTCGCCAAGGTTCACGAAGCGTATCGGGCGCTCCTGAAGGATCACGTCCAGGCGGAACATCGATCCCGGGAACCAAAAAAGGCCGCCGCGGCTGAGCCCTCCCCTTCCCCATCGACTTCGACTACGGAAGAGCACGGCCCTCAGCCGGAACCTCGGCCCGCGCCCCGGCCGTCCGCTCAGCCCGAACCCTTGTGGCGGTTCGAAGGCGTAACCGACGCCGGGCCGGACGCCATTTATGTTCTTTGGGTTCATCCCCAGGCTATCCGTCGCGGCCTGAAGGTGGCCTTGCCGATTAAAATGGAAGATGCCTGCCCCCGCTGCCTGGGCGCCGGCCATACCTTCGCTCCTGTTTTCGGCGGCCCCCACCTGCGGCGGATGACCTGCCCGAAATGCCGGGGGGCCGGGGTGGCCCAGCACAACGGTTCGGTTCACCTGGAATTCACGGAAGCGGAAATCCGACAGGGGCGGGCGCGTAGGAACAACCTGGGGCACTACCTCCCCCGGCAGGGCCGGCGAGGCGATCTGGTTGTTCTGTTCCAAACGGAAACCGATCATCAACCCGGTTCCACCCGGTATTCGGCCTAAAGGAGTTCTGACATGAATATTCAGTCCTATCGGCCCATGGATCATGCCTTGATCCCCCACTCCACTACCGGGTGGACGGGACGACCGGCGGCCTCGAAAAACCTTCCGGCGACCCGATCGACCGACACCGAGCCGCCCCGACGGGAAACGGCTCAGGCTCCCGGCCCCTGGCGACCGGACTTGGATACTCGCGGCCGGTTCGTGGATCGATGGGTTTGATTCAGGGGGCCATCCGTCGATGAGGCCCTTTTCGCCCCATCCCCCCGCCTGTTCCCGGCCGGAGTTCCAGCCTAGCGCCCGCCGCCCGTCAACACTTGGCCGTTCCGAAGCCCCGTGGGACGGCCGTTTTCCACCACCAACCGGCCGGCCATGAACAGGTGGACCAGGCCGGAGGCGTATTGGTGGGGGTTTTGATAGTTCGCGGGATCGTTCACTCCGGCCCAATCCAGAACGGCCAGATCGGCTATTTTTCCGGGTTCCAGCCGGCCCCGGCCGGTCAATCCGAATTTTTTGGCCGGGAGCGACGTCATGGACCGGATCACCGCTTCGGCGGGCATCAGGTTCAGGTCCCTGGTCAACCGGATTTTACGGGCAAACGTGCCGTACGCCCGGGGGTGGACCTGAGTTTGTCCCAAGGGAACGGTCCGGCTGTCCGATCCGGTCATCACGTACGGCCGGGTCATCAACGCCAGAACCACCCGCATGTCCTGATGAAAATACACCCCCATGGGCGCTTCGGGCTCCAGAAGCATGTCCGTCAGGCTTTCGGCGGGCGGCCGGTTTTCCAGTTCCCCAATGTCCTTGAGCGTCCGCCCTTCCAGGTGGGTTTTTTCCGGATACATCACGATGAGGATTTTTTCCGGACCCAGTTGGGACAGGGCGTCCCGGCAGGCCTGAACCAGTTCGGCCCGGCCCGCCGAAGCGCGGTACTCGTTCCGGACTCCGAAGCCGGATTTGAACCGGCCGGGGATCAGGTAGGTCAACGGCGACGAACCCGCGTCGTAGGGGTATTGATCCACGGTCACGTCCAGACCGGATTCCCTGGCTTTTTCGATGGGTTCCAAAATCCGTTCCGGTTCCAGACCACCGAACGGAGCGGCGATTTTCAGGTGCGAAATCTGCAGCCGGGCTTCCGCTCGCCGGGCCACGTCGATCATTTCTTCGATGGCCGACAGGACTCCCGGCCGTCCGGGACGGACACCGCCGGCTTCATCGCGCAAATGAACCGCCGCCAGGCCGCCTTTCCGGGCGGCGG
>JAGVGV010000362.1 GCA_020056895.1 Deltaproteobacteria bacterium | reverse complement strand
GTACTGGTCGTCCCGGGGGTAGACCACTCGGGTGCCGGGGTCCAGCCGCCAATACCTTTTTTCTTCCAGACCGTTCGCCGTGACCACCAGGTTGCATCCCGGTTCCAACGTCCGGATGCCTTCAAAAAAGGTGGTCGGCCGGCCGTCCACGTACCGGTAGCTTCGGGCCAGATAGTTGAACAGGGCCGGACCGTACGGTTGGCGGGGAACGCCGGGATGGGCCAAAAGGGCCTTGATTTCCGAACCGAACACGAACAAGCCGCCGGCATGGTGGTAATAAAAGGGTTTTACGCCCAGCCGGTCCCGGGAACAGAAGAGATGGCGCTGGTCGGCGTCGTAAAGGGCCAGAGCCCACATGCCGTTGAACCGCCGGGGGGCGTTCGGGCCCCATTCCCGGTACGCGGCCAGGATGACTTCGGTGTCCGTACGGGTGCGGAACCGGTGGCCCTTGGCGGCCAGATCGTCCCTAAGTTCCCGGTAATTATAGATTTCGCCGTTGAAGACGATGAACAACCGGCCGGTTTCATCCGTCATAGGCATTCGGCCGGCGGGGGAAAGGTCCAGAATGGAGAGCCTTCGGCTGGCCAGTCCCAGGTTGGCCCGAGCTCCGGAATCCGATGACACGCTTCCGGTATCGGTCCGGATGAACACCCGGCCTTCGTCGTCCGGGCCTCGGTGGACCAAGGTTCGCGCCATGGCCGCCAGAAGGCGGGAGTCCGCCGGCTTGCCGTCCAGGTTCCACAATCCCGCCAAGCCGCACATGTCAAACGCCTCCCCAATCGGGCGGGTTGAGACCGGCTTTCATCATTTCGGCTTCGAACCGCCGGAACGCTTCGGTTGAGCGGCAGGGGGCCAGGCCTGTTTCAGCCTGAGCAAGGGGGATCGTCTCCCGGGCCGCCTTCAGGTTGGCGGCCAGTTCAATCACCGAAGCCGCTCCGCATAAAACCGAGGTCACGCCTTCCCGGCCAAAGGCCCAGTTCAAGCCCAGAGCTGCGGTCCGGTCCGGGGCCAGTCCCGCTTCGCGGCCGCAATCGAACAACCATCCTTTTTGAAAAGGAACCATGCCGATGAACCCGGCCCGGACCTTGGCCGCCGCCGGAAGCACGTCGGTTCCGGCCTGGGGCCTCAGCCAGCCGTACGGCCGCAGGACCGCCGGAAACCGCCCCGATTCCAAGCCGTGGGTCAAAACGTCCGGCTCAAGGTCCGGCGAAAAAAACACCGCCGGGCCGATCCATCCCCGGGAACCCAGCCGGTCCAGCCGTTCGGCCAGAAGGTCCAAAAATCCTCCCTGGCGGCATGCGTTCGTCACTCGAACCTGGGGGAGATCGATCCGATCGAACCCCAGATCGTCCAGCCGATCCAACACAGCCCGGTCCAATTTGGCCCAATCGGGTTTTTCACCGGGCGCCGCCCGCCAGTCGATCACGCTGGTGAGGAGCACTTTTTCCCGGACCCCCAGTTCCAGGACAATCCGGCCCAAGGCCCGGGCTTCGTAATCGAAATCGGCGGCCAACAAGTTCACTCCGGCGGCCACGGCCGTTTCCACCAGGCTTCGGCGAAGGTCGTACGCTTCCTCTTCCCGGAACCGCCGGCCGTACGGACCCGGGTAATAAGTCGGTGGGCCGCTGGGAAAAACATGGCCCCCCAGGCCCAGGATGGAAACATCCAGGCCCGTCCGGCCCAAGGTCCGCCGAGGGATCATCCTTGCCTCCGACCATGGTTGGAGGAACGATGCCGCCAAAGGGTCATGAAGACCTCCGCCGGGCGAGCAGGAATTTCCAGAAATAAGGTTTCCCCACCACCATTTCCACCGCGCCTCCGGTCCGTTGGTCCACGATGGGGTCCACATCGAACCCCATGTCGTCCAGAAAGGCCGTCATGTCCCTTTCCGAATACTGGTTCCAGTACGCCTTCAGGTGGTTGTATCCATCGTCCAGGTATCCGTCTTCCTCCCAGCGAACCACGGTTTCCGGCCCCAGGTTGTCCCGGATCACCAGGTATTGCCGGGCGGCCGAAGCCAGGCGGTCGAGGGTGAGCCGAAAATCCGGACACCAGGACAGGGTATTGAGGCAGACCACCACATCGTGCGGGTCGGAAAGGTTTTCGATGGCCCCGATTCGTAGCCTTTCCATGGGCAGCCCGGCGGCCTGGGGGAGGATATCCCGGCCGATCCCGATGAGGGTGGGGGAGTAATCCAGGCCGTGGTATTCGACCGCCAACCCTCGCCGGGCGAACGACCAATACAGATACCCGCTGCCGCACCCGGCGTCGAGCACCGTCATTCCCGGACGGATGAAGGGTGTGAGGATGTCCACCGCCTGCCGGCTGGCGTCCATTTCCTGTTCGCCTCGGGCCCGAGCCGCGTACAGGGCTCGCACGGTGGCCGAATGTTCCCAAATGTTGTATTCCGGATTGGGGATCATTGAGAGTCCTTTTAACAAGCTCGGGCGGCTGCTCCTAGTATCGTGGCGTCGCCGTTTCCTGTTCCTTTGGAAAGGGCTGTCAACGATCCGCCGTCAGCGCTTGGCTTAGGCGGAAGGAATGCAATTTTTGTACTTCGGCTTCCATATTCCTGGGCCGAATGAACCGAATGAACAAAAAAATATGGGACGATCATTGAATCAAAGCCGCCGGTTGGTGAATTCAACGGCTCGCCGTTCCGCCGTTTTCCGCCAGGGATCGGAGCCATAATTCGGCGTTGATGAGCTGCCACAGAAGCATCATGTGGTTGGCCTGGCCGGAAAGGTGTTGCCGGACCAGCCGGTCGGCGCTCCCCGGTTTCAGCCAGCCCCGTTCCTTGAAGGATCGTGAGCCGAACAAATCCATCAGGTCGGCTCGGGCCGGCCCGGCCAGCCAATCGCCGGCGGGGGCGTTGAACCCGGTTTTGGTGGTGTTCCGGATGTTCTCCTCGGGCAACATCCCGGCCATGGCCCGCCGCATCACGGCTTTGGTCACCCCCTGGCTGTACTTGAGCGTACCGGGAAGCGAATAGCAGAACCGGACCAGATGGGGGTCCAGGAAAGGAAAGCGGGTGACCAGGCCGAATTGAGCCGCGTTGGCGTTGTCCGCCGCCAAACAGGGGGGCGTGGTTTCGAAAACCAGGTCTTGATAACACCGGTTGGTCAGGTAGCTGGAAAAGGGGTTGACCGGCAAAGCGGTTTGAGGCCCGGACGCCAAAAAATCGTCGTTGAACCAGGCCCAGTTCGCCCGGTACCGGCGTTCGTCCAACCGGACCCGGCCCGGGGAGTCCAGGTCCACCAGCCGGTCGAACACATCCTGAACCACCATCCAATTTTTCCGGAAGATCGGATGGTCGTGGAGCCGGATCCAGGCCGCCACCTCTTCGGCCAGCCGTTCCGATTGCCCGGCCTGCTTCAGGTCGGCGAAGAAATAGAGGAAATGTTCGTATTCGCCCGCCAGGTTTTCATCCCCGCCCAGGCCGGAAAACAGGGCCTGGGCGCCATCCCCGGCCGCCTGTTGGGCGAGCAGGTAATGGGACAGCCAGGTTACGGTGACCAGAGGCTGGCCGGTTTGGGTGACGATCCGGCCGATCAGGTCGAAGAGCGGCGGTTGGGCCGCCACCACATTATGCCACCGGGACCCCAGATGCCGGACCAGGGGTTCGATGCCGGCGGTTTCATCGTATTCACTGAATCCGTACGTGACCGAATAGAGTTCCGGAGGCCGCCCGGCGATTAGGGCGGCCGCGGCGGCCACGGATGATGAATCCATGCCGGACGACACTC
>JAGVGV010000523.1 GCA_020056895.1 Deltaproteobacteria bacterium | reverse complement strand
TTTATGATATGCCGGAATTCGTCCGGTTGGCCGGCCGGGAAGGATACCCGGACCGCATCGCCTTTGGGTTCGACCGCAAATCCATGCCCGCCTGGGCCGGAAAAAACCCCCAGGCGTTCAAAAGCATTTATGATGAATTCCTGGTCGCGGTGGCGGTATCGCCCATTCTGGCCGATTGCTGGCGGATGTACCAACTGGCCGTTTCCCAAGGGGTGGAAACCCGGCGGTTCCGCTTTGGCCGCAAGGGCGAATGGTTGGGGCCGGAGGCCTGATGGTCACGGCGAACGAGCGTTGGCGCCGATGGGGAAGCGGTTTTAAGCACATCTACCTGCCCGCCCGTCCTTCCGTGAGGGAGATTCCTCTGTTGGCCCGGCTGGCTAGGGGCTTGGCCCGTATCCATTGGCTGCAGGAACGGGAAGGCATCGAGCCGGACGCCGCCTTCGTTTCCGCCGGCCGGTTGACGGTTTCCCGGCATCAAAGCGCGAGCCTTCTTGGGTTCCCTTATGGCGGCCGGTTGTCCTACACCGGGGATTTCGTGCCCATCGGGCTCAAGCCCACGGGCTGCGGCTTTCTGGTGGCGGGGCTGGACCAACTTCCGGATCCGGCCCGCTGGCCGGACCGTTGCCGGGACACGCTGGCTGAAACCACACGCCTGGACGGCCGGGAGATTGAGTGGGACCTGTCCCGGGGCCGCCATTTCGTCCAGGTGTACCGGGTCCAGCCACAAGAGCTTCTGGGCCGGCCGTTCGCGGCCGTGATCCATTGTTCCGGAGCTGAATGGCGGATGGACGGGCCGGAGGGACCGGGTTTGTACGCCGGCCAAAGCGCCTATTGGCGGAACCGGATTCGAAAACGGGATACCCCCTGGGGTCCGGTTTCGGTTTTGGAAGGGGCGGACGGACGGGAATACCTGGCTCTGGCCGGCCAGGCCGCCCGGTTCGCCCAAAAACGGCGGGAATGCCTGGCCCGGTTGCTCTTCGATGATCCGGCCTTCTTGTTCGATCAGATCCACCACGGCCTGGATCCGGCCGGCGGGTTCGTCCTGGGCTGCCACGCGCCCGATCCAAAGGCCGACGCGAACGCATGGCTCCCGCTGATGACCGGGCCGGGTCGGACGGCGTATCTGATCCGGCCCTTGGATCCGGGTCCTAACGGCCTGACATCCGGGATGCGGCAAAGGTGGGGTCGGGTAGGAAAAAAAACCGGGGCGATCGGGCGGGTGCTTCCTCACGGAACCGGCGGGCAACCAGGGCCAGGGCCGGGAGCGGGCCAGTGGTTCGAAGTGGCGGGCGTTTTGGAATACATGGGCGGGCTCTAATAACCTTGGCATAAGGGAGGCTCCATGACGAATCTTGTAGAACCCGATGGCCGGATCCAGTGGGGCCTTCAGCCCGAGCCGATCAGGGACGTTAATGCTCTGGACTACGACCTGGAATCGCCCCTGGGCCGGCGGCGATCCCGATTCATCAAGAAATGGCTGTTCAAGCAGTTCCTGTTCATCGGCATCCCGGGACCGGACCTGGTGGTGGGCTTGGCCGTGGTGAATCTGGGGTACCTGACCAATGGCTTTTTGTATGCGTACGACCGGGCTTCGGGCCGCTTGCTGGAAACCTCCCACCTGGGCCTTCCGGGCCGCCACGCGGGCATCGATCCCCGGCCGGACGAACTCAGGGCTCACTACCAGTCCAGCCGCCTGGCCATTGAACTGGATGGCGGCCGGCTCCGTGCCCAAACCCGTGAGGTGGAGATCGAGGCGGAAATTTTGTTCAGGGAAACCCCGCCCTTAAGGATCGCCACCCGGTCCGGATACCGGGGCTGGGTGTTCAAGCAGAGCACCACTCCGGTTCCGGTCCGAGGCCAGGTTCGCTGCCAGGGCCAAACCTGGCCCTTGGAACCCGGCCGGCACCAGGGGCTGATCGACTGGTCCGCCGGCTTCATGCGGCGGGAAACCTGGTGGAACTGGGCCGCGACAGCCGCCGTGTTGCCCGACGGCCGCACGCTGGGGATGAATCTTTCATGCGGAGTCAACGAAACGAGCCATACCGAAAACTATTTCATGATCGATGGCCGGATGACCAAAGTGAACCTGGTCGATTTCTTATTCGATCCCCGGGACCCCCGCCAGCCCTGGCAAGTTGTTTCGGACGACGGACGGGTGGACCTGACTTTCGTTCCGGAAGCTGACCGGGGGGAACGAGTGAACGCCCTGTTGATTCAATCCCGGTTCACTCAGATGATGGGCCGATTCTCGGGCCGCCTGGTGGACGCGGACGGCCGGGCGCTGATGGTGGACAACCTGGTTGGCTGGACCGAAGACCACTATGCCAAATGGTAGACCAGTGATTGGAGGAGAATGGGGGGCTTTGGATATCGGGCCGCGACCCGTGAAATACTGATCGGAACGTTTGGGATTTCCATCGTAGAGGCGAGGCACGCCTCGCCCTCTTCCGGCGGGTGATCCCGCGGGCTCAATTCCGGGGGGGAGCGTCGAGAATGGCCATGGCTCGTTGGATGTCCTCCCAGGCGGGCCTTTTCAGTTCCGGAGTTTTCACCAGGGTTTGGGGATGGTACGTGGGAATGACCGGGATGCCCCGAAGATCATGCACCCGGCCTCGGAGCGCCGCCATGGGCGCGTTGGACCCCAAGAGGATGGCGGCGGCCGTTCGGCCCAAAGCCACGATCACCCGAGGCCGGACGGCATCGATCTGCCGGTGGAGAAAGGGCAGACAGGCGCCGGTTTCATCGGGCTGGGGGTCCCGGTTTTCTGGCGGCCGGCACTTGACCAGGTTGGTAAGGTAGCAGTCTTCCCGCCGTCGTTTCATGCCTTTGACAATGATGCCGGTCAGCATCCCGCCCGCTTCGCCCTGAAAGGGCCGCCCCAGCCGGTCCTCTTCAAGCCCCGGACCATCGCCCACGAACATCAGCGGCGTTTCGGCCGGCCCTTCCCCGAATACGATATGGTTTCGGCCTTCAAACAGTTTGCAACGCCGGCAGTCGCCCAGATCGGCGCGGATGTCATCCAGGGTTTCCGGGGCCAGCAGGGCGCCCAGGTTGTCGGCCGGCTGGGCGGGGCGGGGCATCCAGTCCACGCCCAGGGACGCCATGTAGTCCAGATAGTCGCGCACATCCTGGGCCAGGGACCAAAGTTCGGGATGGGGCATGGCCGAAGGAACCTCTTGGGAAGGAACCGGTTTCCACTCCTCCAGAATTTTCGGGCATGGAGAATGGAATCCGGCAAGGATTCAGTTCAAATAATCCGCGTTTCTTCCTTCTGAGCGGACAGCTGATCGCTGCCGGCTTCTCCCGACCCTATCACATTTTTCGTTGGCGGATAAGGTCGGCGATCCGGTCCAGAATCCGGCCGGCCACGTCTTCCTTGTCGGCCAAAGGAATTTCTTCCACGCCGCCCACCCGGTCCACGATCCATACGCGGTTGGTGGGGGATCCAAAGGCTTCGCCCGGCCGGCCGATCTGATTGGCCACGCACAAGTCCATGTTTTTGGATTGGAGTTTGGACT
This sequence comes from Deltaproteobacteria bacterium, assembly GCA_020056895.1. GTDB lineage: Bacteria > Desulfobacterota > Desulfarculia > Adiutricales > JAGVGV01 > JAGVGV01. The sequence goes on along the minus strand of JAGVGV010000523.1, from coordinate 3,644 downwards.
TGGCGCTGGGGATCAGGTTTTCGGATTCGGCGGCGAACCCCACGATGATCCGGTGGCCTTTGTCCGGGGCCACGGTCTTGAGGATGTCCGGGTTGCGGGCCAGATCGATGGGCGGGGGCGTGTCGCCTTTCTTGATTTTGCCTCGAACCCGGGCGGCCGGCCGGAAATCGCCGGGCGCGGCGGCCTTGATGAGCACGTCGTTTTGGGGCAGATGTTCCTGCACCGCGGCCAGCATGTCCCGGGTGGATTCCACCGCCACGGTCTGGATGCCGTATGGCGGGCCAAAGGCCACCGGGCCGGTAATCAGCGTGACCACCGCGCCCCGGCGGCGGGCCGACTGGGCCAAGGCCAGCCCCATTTGGCCGCTGGACCGGTTGCTGATGTACCGGATGTCGTCCCAGGCTTCGCGAGTGGGTCCGGCGGTGACCAGCACACGCTGGCCGGCCAGGTCTCCGGTGGTGAACAGGCGCCGGGTTTCTTCCACGATGTCGGCGGGTTCGGCCATCCGGCCGGTTCCCGTCCAACCGCAGGCCAGATACCCCGATCCCGGAGCCGCCACCTGGACGCCCCGCTTGCGGAGCCGTTCCAGATTTTCCTGAACCACCGGGTTTTCAAACATGTTCACGTTCATGGACGGGCAAACCAGAATCGGGGCTTTGACCGCCAGCAAAAACGTGGACACGAAATCATCGGCCAGCCCGTACGATATCTTGGCCAGGATGTTGGCCGTAGCCGGAGCCACCACCACGGCATGAGCCCAGTCCGCCAGGCTGATATGGCCGATTTCCGGCCGATTTTCGCTCCATAGGCTCGTGGCCGCCGTGTGCCCGGTCAGAGTCTGGAAGGTGAGGGGGGTAATGAACTTCTGAGCCGCGTCGGTCATGGCCGCACGGACTCGGGCCTCCGCCTTGATATACAACCGGGCCAGTTCGGCCGCCTTGTACGCGGCAATGCCGCCGGTGATCACCAAGGCGATGTTTCGATCCTTCAAGGCCGTCATTTTTCCGATCCCGATTCCTTGCTTCCCGCGGTGGGGGGAAAGCCACACCCGGTTGGTGCGTTCAAAGGGAACCGATCCCAAAATAAGGAATTTGACCATGGGGCGAGAAGGCGGGGGAAATCCAACCGGAGGAATACGTTACGTATTTTGAGGCTTGGGTTCCTCCCGCCGACGAAGCATTCAGGGTCAAAGAGCTATTTGGGGATGGGTTCTAAACCTGGGGCGCCACCCAGACTTCCAGATGCGTGAAAATATGCTGTTCGTACACGATCACGATGCACGTTTTGGGTACGGGCGACATTTTTTCGAACAGCAAAACGGTTTTGGGATGGCGGAAAATGGTCTTCAGCGTCCAGCCTTCCCGGGGCATGGTTTCCCGGAAAAACTGGCTGACCGAATCGGGTTCCACATACCCCCTGAAGATCAGCGTACCAGCCTTGAAGCCCGAGGTTTCGAAAACGAAGGAGTCGTCGCGGTCCATTTTCATTTCGGGCGGGATGGACACGTCCTGGAACAGGGCCGGCTGAGGCGCCTGATCCTTGGCCGGTTCGTCCTTGACCACCTTGTACCCCAAACAACCCCAGAGCCCCAGGAACAGGATCAAAACCCCCAGCCGGCGGGCCAGGCGCATGGCTTTTTTCATAATGAACCGTCTCCCTTAGCTGTTTTTGTCGGCGTCTTTCAGGGGTTCTTCCTTCAGGCCCTTGGAACGGCCCGAAGGCGTTTTGCGGTTCGATGGTTTGGGCCGGACCCAGTCGCCGGGATTCCCGGCCGTCGAACCGCCATCGGTGGGCGAAACCCAGATTTCCACGTTGGTCTTGCCGTATACCAGCGGCGCCCGGGCCAGAATCAGACAGACCTTGTCCGGTTTGGTGAAGATCAGGATGTCCTTCTTGTATTTGAAGGTGGATAAAAGCGTCCAGCCATCCTGAGCCATATGTTCCTTGAAAAAAGTCATCACCTCGTCCGGGTTATCCCAGCCCGAAAGGGCCATCACGCCGGCTTTCACGTCCCGGGATTCGAACAGGTACGAATCGTCATACACTCGGGCCATGGACCCGGGCACCTTCACATCTTCAAAATCCATGTACACAGGGGTGGGCGGAGCCTTGGAATCGGGTTTTTTGTCCGAAGTAATGGTGATGCAGGCGCCGGTGGTCGCCAGGAGAAGCGCCAGGGCCAGAAGGCCCAAGCGGCGGATCGTTTTGGCCATGATATGCTCCTTTCAGAAACGAAACCCCTTGCCCGGCTCCGAATCCCGGATGGAACTCAGAAGCCTGAACCGGGCATCAACGCGGCCAGCGGCCGCCGGCTGGACGTCTGGTCCCTTTTCGCCGGCCGGCCCAGGGCCACCACGGCCTGAAGAGGCCAGGACGGCTGGATCCCCAAAGTTTTCCGGACGCCGTCCTCGTTTTTCAGTATTTCCCCCAGCCAGACCGCCCCGTATCCCAGGGCATAGGCCGCCAGCAGCATGTTCTGCAGGCAGGCGCCCACGGCCTGAGCGTCCTTGATCGGGTGATAACAGGCCTCCGGGTCCAGAAAGACCGCGATGGCTACGGGAGCCGACCGGATTACCGAGCCGTATTGGGTCCACTGGGCCAAGTCGTTTTTGACCGCCGCGTCGGTGACCACCCAAAACCGCCAGGGCTGGTTGTTCATGCCCGAAGGCGCCCACCGGCCGGCGTCCAGAATGGCTTCCAGGTCGGCCGCCGGGACCGGATCCGAAGTGAAATGGCGAACGCTTCGGCGGTTGCGAATGGCTTCCAAAACCGGATGAACCGCGTTTTCCTCCACCTGGCTGACCTCCCAGATCCCCATTAACGGCCCGTCGGCCCTTCCCCGGAGCGCTGAGCCTGGAACAAGGGTAAGCATACCCTATGCTACTTAATGCCATTTCAGCATTGTTGCCATTCATTGTCAAGCACTTTATGTGATATTAGGCATAATTTTGCATAATTGGTGGTCGGGTGGGCGGGTTGTGGAAGGCAGGGGAGCGTCCGTGCGCCTTCCAAAAGGGGTATCTACGGCTTCGGGGTTTTGTCCTGAAAATTGGCCGCATTGGGGCTGACCACTGAACGCCCGTAAATGGAATCCCACCTTGTCTTAAACACCCCCAAACTCCACCGGCGCCTCCCGAGAAGGAGCGGAAACAGAGCGTCTGGGCGGTTTACCTACGTTATGGGGATGTCGTCGTAAGAATTTTTTTTGCTGTCCACTGATGTTTCGCGGGGCGACCGGGTGTAGGGAATGAAGGAAATATGTAAAAATGAAATCATTAAAAATACAAAATATTTATTCGTTTATACGGTCGAGTTTAAGGGTTAAATATGTCCATTTTGACCGCATATTATTGGAAATAAATATTGATTGTGAATACGTACGTATTGACACGTACGACCCGCCGGAGTTTAATGTTCAATAAATCACGAGAAGGCGCGTAGGAGCTTTGTTTTGGCTTTAACCCACCAAGGTTATGCCGGGCGGATCGGTGCGCCCGGGGGGAGGGAACAGACCATGGGTTTGAGTCGACGGGAGTTCATCAAGATCACGGGATTGGCCTCCATGGCCGGCGCGCTGGGGGCTCTGGGATTCGATCTGACGCCGGTCCAATCGTTCGCCGCCACCATCAACCTCAAGGAAGCCA
>JAGVGV010000686.1 GCA_020056895.1 Deltaproteobacteria bacterium | reverse complement strand
TCCTCTTTCAATTTTTTCGCTTCATCGAAGTCCGGGTTGATCCGGAGGGCGTGATCCAAATGGGTCAGGGCCCGCTCCCGGTCCCGCCGGTCCAGGTACACCCGAGCCAGGTTGTAGTGCAGGTTTTCATCCTCGTCCGCGGCTTCGGCGGCCCTCAGCAGCCAGCGCTCGGCCTCCTCGTTTTTCCCCTGCCGCCTTAGGCTGATGCCCAACCGGTTGAACGCGTGGGACTGATCGGGATCGATTTCGAGCGACGCTCGGAAGGCCTTTTCCGCTTTTTCGGCTTCCCCCATGGCCAACAGGGATTCGCCGTACCGCAGTTGGCGGCCGGCGTTCAAAGGGCTGATGCCAATGCTTTTGCCCAAGTGGCCCGCGGCTTGGTCGAACCGGCCGGTCTCCAGTTCCATCCGCCCCAGGGCATCCCAGGCTTCGGCGTACAGGTCGCTCATGGCGGTGGCTTCCTGGTAATCGTCCTCGGCCTCGGGCCGCTTGTCCATTTTTTCATGGACCCGGCCCACCCGGTAATGAATGGCGGCCATGGACCGGCGGGCTCCGGCCAACGCCTGGCCGTATTTTTCCAGGGCCCCTTCCAAATCTCCCGTCTCGGCCAGCCGGTTGGCTTCCAGATATTCCACGTGGCTGGTGGAGGGGTATAGAACCCGTTCGAGCAGGTGATTGACCTTATCAGCCAGGGTTTGATGGGAAAAGGGCTTGATGATATACGCGCTGACCCGATGTTCGGCCGCCCGGGCCACATTCATTCGCTGCGGATCGGAAGAAACCAGGATAAAAGGCGTATCGGCCAAGTCCCGATCCTGGCGGACCGCCCGCAGAAAGTCCAGACCGCTCGAACCCGCCAGTTCCCCATCCACCACGATCAGATGGGGCGGCTCTTCCCGGGCTTTACGCAAAGCGGCCGGGCCGCTTTCCGAAACGACCAGTTTTTCGAATCCTTCGGCTTTCAGACAGCTTCGGATGATGTTCCGGAGCTCGATCCGATCGCCCACGATCATGATGCGGATGGCTTTGCGGTCCACGTTGCTCCCATGCCGCCCGTCGCCCGTGGTCCGGCGGCGTCATTCCGGTTCCACGAAGGGCGCCGGACGGTCTGTTTCCATCATGCCCCCCCAGGCCGCTTTTCGGCAAGTCCGAAGTGCCAAAGGGGAGGCCTTAAGTTTCGATTTGGATAAAGGCTTCGTCGGCCGGGGAAAGCTTTTCCGGGCCGGATTCGCGAACGGCGTAGGTATTTTCCAGGCCCGCCGCGCCCAGGCCGGGAAAAACCATTTTTAGTTCCAGGGCCACGGTCTGGCCGGAGGCCAGCGGCCGGTCGTTCGATTCCGTCAGCACCGGCGGTTCGTTGATTTCCAGCCCCACCCCGTGGCCGACGAAGCGGACTTTCCTCCCAGGCACTCCCAGAAAATGATCGCCAAAACCCAAACGTTCGGCCAGGTCCACGGCCATGCGGAATAGGTCCCTGGCCGGCGCGCCAGGCCAAAGGTGGGTTTCGAGGAGTTCCTGGATCCGCTCCAAGGCCCGGTACGCCGCCAGGATGCGTTCCGGAGGCCGGCCATAGGAAAACATCCGGGTTTGGTCCACCTGGTATCCATTCAGGCAGAGCCCGAAATCGATCAACACCCCCTCCCCCGCCTCGATCTCCTTCAGGCCGGCGCCCATGGGAAAAGCCGGAGACAGGCCGTATCCGCCGAAAGCCGCGTCGATCCGGCTCAACACTCCACCGCTTTTACCGGAAATTACGTGCCAGGAATACATATGCCCGTCGAACCCGCGCATCCTCAGCATGTTCTGGTGCCCGCCTCTGTAGGCTTCGGCGGTCATCAGCCCCGCCACGTCCATCTCGGTCCGTCCGGGTCGAATGAATTCCGGCGCCCGGCCGTAAACCCTTCGGCCCAGTTCACCCGCCCGCCGCATCCAGCCGATTTCCCAGTCGCTCTTGATCGATCTCTGGTTCAGAATCGCGGGGCTGACATCCACCCATTCGGCCTGGGGCCACAGGTTTTGATACCGTTGGAACAAAGCGATGGGCAAAATGTCGAACTCCAACCCGATCCGGTCCGGAAGCCGCCCCAGGTGATCGGCCGCCAGGGAAGGCAGAGCCGAATACCCGGCCAATTCCACCACGTTGGCCAGGGGGGATTCGGCCTTGGCCCGGTCCGGATCGCGCCGGATCATCAACAACGGCTCCCGATCGGGCGAAAGAAGCAGATGCCCCGCCTGCATGGTGCCGGAATAATAGAATAAATCAACGGGGTCCACGATCAGGGCGGCGTCCAGGCCGGCTTGGGCCAGAGCTTGGCCGGCCGATCGGACCCGGGTCTGGATTTCGCTTAAGGGCGTGAGCGTATGGAACGAAGGCGATTGGTAACCGTTCATGAGGCTTCATCCCTTCAATCAAGGCATGATCGGCCGCCGGAACCCCGATGACCGGCCGCCAACGGGCGATCCTCCGCTATTTCCCTTGCGAAAACCCGGGTTGTCAAGTACATTGAACCCCTGAATATTCTGGGCGTTATGGTTTTTCCGAAAGCTTATGGAGCCCCGAAGCGCATGACGGACGACGAAACCCTATACCAGGACGACACCTTATTCCAGGTGGATCTGCACGATCTGGTGATGGC
>JAGVGV010000075.1 GCA_020056895.1 Deltaproteobacteria bacterium | reverse complement strand
TCGGCCGGCCGGTCAACGAACTCCCCCTGGCCCCCGACCGGGTTCTGGCCGCCATCCGCCGGTCCCGGATATTACACGACCGGCCAGACGGCGTTCCCGAAGACGGAAATTGCCAATCATCCGGTGATTGACAAACCCATCCCCCGGGGCGATGATAAGGAACGGGCCTAAATCCCATTCCGAATCGTCCACCTTAGAGATTCCACCGGCGGGAACGTGATGGCGCGTGCGGAAGAATTGTGCCTCGGGTGTATGGACCCCAAAACCGAAACCGAACAGTGCACCCATTGCGGATGGGTCCTGGGCGGCCGGGCCCTTTCCCCCTTGTACCTGGCTCCGGGAACCATTCTGACCGGCAAATACCTGATCGGCCGGACCTTGGGCCAGGGCGGCTTCGGCATTACCTATCTGGCCTTCGACCTGAACCTCGAAATCAAGCTGGCCATCAAGGAATACCTGCCCATCAACATGGCCACCCGAGCGGAAGGCCGATCCGAAGTCTCCATTCTGCCCGGCGATTCCGAAACCCGTTTCATTTACGGCCGGGCCCAGTTCCTGGACGAAGCCCGAAAATTGGCCCAGTTCGAGGAACATACCGGCATCGTATCCATTCGGGATTATTTCGAAGCCAACGGCACCGCGTATTTCGTCATGAACTACGTGGACGGTCTGTCCTACAAGGAGTTCCTTAAGAAAAAGGGCGGCCGGGTCCCCTTGGAACTGGCCCTGCGGATCATGATCCCGGTCATGAAGGCCTTGGAACACGTTCACAAGGCCGGCATGCTCCACCGGGACGTGAGCCCCGACAACATTTACCTGGCCCGCAAAGGACCGGTGAAGCTTCTGGACTTCGGCGCGGCGCGGTACGCGGCCGGGGAACGGAGCCAGAATCTTTCGGTGATTCTCAAACCGGGATACGCGCCCGAAGAACAGTACCGCGCCAAGGGCCACCAGGGCTCCTGGACCGACGTGTACGCCACCGCCGCCACCCTTTATGCCTCGCTGGTGGGCCGGCCGCCCACGGACGCCCTGGAACGCCTGGGCGAAGACCATGTGGCCCGGCCCTCCGAATTGGGCGTGGATATTCCGCCTCAGACGGAAGCCGCCCTGATGAAGGCGCTGGCCCTCCGAGCCGAAAAACGCTTCCAGACCATGGAGGCCTTCCGTCTGGCCCTGACCGATCGGGGGGGGACCACGTCCCAAACCCCCACCATTTCCGAGCCACGGGAAGTACCCGTCGTGGAATTGGAAAGGGTGATTCCGGCGGAACCGGAGCCCATGGAAATCACGGTGGAGGAACTGGAAAGGATTCCCGTTTCGTCCACCGCCCCACCCCTTGATCCGATCCACGACCAGATCGATGATCGGCCCACCGAACGGCCCATGGATCGGCCGGTGGAGCGTCTTGACGATCGGCTGGTGGATCGGCCGGTGGAGCAACCCGTCGAACCCTCGCCGCCGCCATCCCAACCACTCGGCCGTTTTGCCAAGAAGGCTCAGCCGCCGGCCAAAGCGGAACTGAAACCGGCTCCGGAAGCGGAACCCCCCACGTCGCCGGAGCTGGTGGCTCCCCCCGCCCGGAAAAAACGGCTGGTCACCAGCCTGTTGATCGGTGTGTTTCTGGCGCTGGCGGTTTTTGGCGCCTGGACCCTTTCGCGGCCGTACGTCGTTCGCTTTTTTACCACCTCCATCCGCCATTTTCCGGCCGACGATCTGGCCGGAGTCATCGAAAAGGGTTCGGTCCAGTTCGATTCCAAGGTATCCGCCGACGGCCGGGGCGCTCTTCGGATCGATTCCCAAAAACCCAACAAACTCTGGTTGTATCAGGTGGATGGCCTGGACATCGACAACGCCGCCGTGCTGTACCGGGCCAAGATCAAAACGCAGGATTTCCGAGGCCGGGTGATGCTGGAAATGGCCTGCCGAGTGGCGGGCCGGGGCGAGTATTTTTCGCGCGGAGTCGACCGGGCTCTGACCGGGACCAATGACTGGACGCCGCTGGAAATTCCCTTCTTTTTGCTGAAAGGGCAAAAACTGACCACCGTGAATCTTTGGCTGGCTCTGGGCGGCCGAGGCCGGGTTTGGATCGACGATGTTCAGTTGCTCAAACGGCCGCTGCCCGGCCGCAAGCCCTGGGCCGAGGAAGGGGCTCCGAAAGGGCTGGAACCGGACGGAGCCCGTCCGCCGGGGCCGGGGGGGACGAATCCCGGTTCCGCTCCACCAGGAAGCTCCCGGCCGGGGACCGATGGTCGGCCGCCTTCATGATCTCGCGCGATTGGGGGAGGAGGGCAGGGGCATGAAATTTTTCAAGGTGCTGGTGGGGGGATGCCTTCTGGCGTTGTTCGTGGCCGGCGGAGCCGGGGCGCAATCGTCCATGGCCAAGGATCGGGAAAAGGCCTGCCGGGTGACGGCCGAAACCACCTATAAAAACCTTCGGGTGGCCCAGGAAATCCATTATGTGGATGAAGGCTCGTACACCACCGATTTGAACGCCCTGATCGAAAAAGGATACAACCCGTCTCATAACGCTCAGGTCCGTCTCCTTTCCGCCCAAAAGGACGGCTGGACGGTCGAGATCACGGTGATCCCCTGCGGCCTGGTGGTTTCGTTCGATTCCCGGGAAATGGATTGAGCCGGTAAGGATCGGGGGCGGCACATGGCGCCGATTAGAATTATGCCGTCCCGATGATGTTTTCGGCCTCCACTGTTTTCAAGCGGAGGCCGCGCTGGTTATTTCGGAGCGTTTTGCTTTAAATAATCCGGCGGCTTTTCTTCGACGCCCACCGCTCCTTGAATATCACCACACATAAAAAGGAGCATATCCTCCATTTCCAGCCGTTGTGATTGGGCGTAGCTCCGACCGGAATGGCAATTCAACCACATGTCGGAGAGCCCAAGAAAATAATCAACCCTGGAAAAAAAGACAACCCCAGCGGCCTCACTCAATTGGCTCTGTTCCACGGAAACATCTAGATCATTGCCTGGCTTTACAGAGCCGGGGTTTTCCACCCAATTCGTTTCGCTGAAGCCAAGAAGACGAACCGTTGCACGAACCCGGTTTTTGTCCACCTCTTCAGCCTTGAAAACCCAGTAATCTTCTCCTTGGGATGCCGTCATTAAACAAAACATCAGCCAGGATCGAGTACCGATAAACCCATTGGGATAATGTTTGAATTTAATGTCGTTGGGGTCCAACAGCAACACCACTTTTTCCGCCGCCGCGATGATTTGTTCTTTTGTAAACCCTGTGTATTCTTTGGAACAGGCCGCCTTTCTTTTTTCATATAGAGTCAGTTGTTGGTCACGGGTTTTGGGCGGCCCCATGCAGGCGGAAGCGAAAAACAGCATGCAGACAGCCAGAAAAACGAACCGGAAGCGATTCATAACATCGTCCTTTCATTGGAAAAATGGTCAACAAAGCGGCGGGTGATCAGCCATGTTGATCCGCCAAGAAATACATCATTATCCGCGGCCCCTCCCATGAATCGGATGTGGTTGGGTTGCAAACATTACCGTTGGATCACTTCCTCCACGGCTTTCACCGCCTGCCGGAAGCGTTCGTCCCAATCGCCGTTGATGATCTGGTAGGGCCGGCTCCGGATTTCCAGTTCATGGATGCACCGGTCCCGGAAGGTTTCCCTATCCTTGGGCAGAAAACGCTGGGGATCGTCCACCCAGGGGACATCCACGTCCGTCACCAAATACAGGTCGTACCGCCGCCGGTCCGCTTCGTCCCGGACCCAGGGCGGAACATGCCCCTTAAAAACCTCCGCCCAGATCAAGGTGGTAATGAGGTCCGTATCAGAGATCAGCACCCGGTTCGCCTGGCGGGCAAGGGCCTCTTCCGAAGCCCGGTGGCCGCGAGCGATGATCTCGAAATCATCCGGGTCCACCCGGTTGCCCTTCAACGCCAGGTATCCCCGGGCGTATTCGGCCGCGTAGGTCGTGTG
>JAGVGV010000656.1 GCA_020056895.1 Deltaproteobacteria bacterium | reverse complement strand
TAGACGACCACGAAGAACAAAAGCGAAAGGCCCACGGCCGGAGCCGGCAGCACCGAGGCCGCGTCTTCCGTTCGGATCAGGCCGTACACCACCCAAGGCTGACGGCCCACCTCGCGGGTCATCCACCCGGCCAGTACGGCCAGAAAACCCGTGGGGATCATCAAGGTCCATAGGAACAACAACTGCTTCTGGCCGGTGATTGTTTCGGCGGTCAGCTTTTTCTTCCAGTCCAGGAACGCGGTCACCAACGCCAGGCCAATCATGGCCATGCCCAGTCCCATCATAATCCGGAAGGCATAAAAAGGAATCAGGATCGGCGGCCGTTCATCCGGAGGGAATTCCAAGAGTCCTTTGACCTGACCGGTGAAGGAATGAGTGATAATCAAGGACAGGCCGTACGGGATGCGGACCTCGAAATCGTTTTTCCCTTTTTCCCGGTTGGGCCAGGCCGCCATGTTCCAGGAGGCCGGTTGGCCTGGCGGGTTGGTGACCCAATGGGCTTCGGTGGCGGCCAGCTTGGCGGGCTGGTGCTTGGCGATCAGAAGACCGGAATGGTCGCCCAGCAGAAACTGAAGAGGCGCCGCGAACAGGGCGGCCCAAAGGGCCACGCGGAACGATTTCCTGAAAAACGCCGGGTGTTTGCCCACCAGGATTTTCCAGGCCGAAACGCCGCCCACCACGAACAGAGCCGTTTCCAGGCAGGCCACCCACATGTGGGAAAAGGCGCCGAACCAGTCCGGATTGAAAATGGCCTGAACATAGCTGTCTACCACGAACCGGCCGTTTTCCATATGGCCGCCAGCCGGAGTCTGCATCCAGGCATTGGCCACCATGATCCAGAAGGCCGAAAGCGACGCACCGAAGGCCACCATCAACGTGGCGAAAAAGTGAGCCCGGGGGCTGACCCGGTTCCAGCCAAACAGCATGACTCCCAGGAAACTGGCTTCCAGAAGAAAGGCCATGGTGGCTTCGAAATGGAGCAGATTGCCGAAAAAGCCGCCGGTGGCCGCGCTGAACCGTTCCCAGTTGGTGCCGAACTGAAAGGCCAACGGCAGCCCCGTGACCACGCCCACGGCGAAGACCAACAAAAACAGCTTGCCCCACAGCCGGGCATGCCGCAGGTAGTCATCGTCCCTGGTTTTCAGCCACAGCCCTTCCATGACCGCAAGAAACACGGCCAACCCCACGGAAAAGGAGGAAAAGCAGATGTGAAATCCGGTGGCGAAGGCGAACTGGACGCGGGATAAAAAGACATCGTCCATCAGAAAATCCATGCTGGTTTTCCCCTTGGAGGCAGGACTCCCCCGGCTTGGGATTCGGTACATATCGTGAAAGAAGACCCAAACGGCTCAAACGATACCTTTCCTCCAATGTAAACGATTCCCATGGGCTTTCGCCACTGAAAAACCGGAGGCCGCCGCGCTTTCGATGAAAGGAGGCGCCGGAACCCGGTTTGAAGGCGTTGGATGAAGCCTGGCGCCTTTGGTCCGTCCCCACCCGTAACGGAACAGTTACCTCATCCATGTTCAAATTCGTTGCGTGGGGTCCAGGGGGTATGCTAACCATCGGTATCAATCCCGTTGAGGGCCCTTACGCCTTTGGCGAAAAGGGTGAACGAACCCCTGGTGTCATCATGATGATTCAGCGTTTGCGGATGACTTCCGGCCTTGAATGGTTGGATTCGATTCTTTCCGGCCTGTTTATCGGCGACAACGTGGTGTGGCACGACGACGCCGGTTCCCTGGCCATGCCCTTTTGTCAGATGTTCCTCTCCGCCTCCCAGGAGGATCAAAAGCCCATTATTTACGCCAGTTTTGACCGAGGCCCCAAAACCGTGATCGACCGCCTGGGGTCCTTGGCGGAATACCCGGCTCTGACGCTTCTGGACTGCTTTACCATGGGCAAGGGCGGCGGGTCGCCGGTATTCATGAAGTTTTACGAGGAAGAAGCGGCCCGGTTGGCCTGCCGGGTGGTCCGGGTGGAACGGCCGGCCGAAGTCGCCGCTTTTTCCGAAGTCCTGTATCAGACTCACGAAACCATGACCGGCGACGTGCGGCTGGTGTTTGAAAGCCTGACCGGCATGCGGGACCTGTGGGGCGGCGAGGAAGCCCTGGTTTCCTTTTACACCCATGCCTGTCCCCGGCTGTATGAACTGGAAACCATCGCGTATTGGATTCTGGAAAAAAGGGCTCATTCGCCTCGGTTCAAAGCCAGCCTGAGCCAGATTGCCCAGGTGGTGCTGGACCTTTCCATCAAGCGCGGCACCACGTCGCTGACGGTGCTGAAGGCGGATGACCGCGAAGCCACCGAGCTTCACAAGGCTTTTCCCTATTGGATCCGGGATCGGCGGATCGCCGCCGGAGCCAAGGGCGCGGCCAAAACCGGGTTGGACCTGGGGTTGAGGCTCAAGGAAATCAGGACCCGCCGGGGTGTTTCCCAATCCGAACTGGCCCGCCAGGTGGGGGTAACGCCCAGCACCATCAGCCAGGTGGAAAGCAACCTGATCCATCCATCGCTTCCGGCGTTGTTGAAAATGGCCGAAGTGCTCCGGGTGGACATGAGTTCGCTTTTGCGGGCCGAAACCAAAAGCCGGTCCTCGGCGCTTTTCACCGGGGACGACGCCGCCACCGTGCGGCTCGCCGGCCTGGCGCCCGATCAGGGACGGGCCTGGCGGCTGGGCCCCGAAGATTTCCCGGGCAAGGTCCGCCTGTACCGGATCGATATGGAACCGGGCGCCACTCTGACCAGCCACTTTCTGTTCCACAAGGGCGAGGAATGCGGCGTGGTTCTGGACGGACGGGTCCAGGTCCGGCTGGGAGGGGAAACTCTGGAAGCCAAAGCCGGTGAAACCCTGTACTTCCTGACCGAAACGCCGGACGGCTGGCGGAACCCCGGACCGGAAACCGTCCGGCTGCTCTGGCTTCAGATCGGCTGATCCGGATTC
>JAGVGV010000532.1 GCA_020056895.1 Deltaproteobacteria bacterium | reverse complement strand
GTCGCTTTTCACGAAAAAGTACGGGGATAGGGTTTTGTCCGCTTCGGCCTGGTTTTGATCGGCCGGAGCAGGCGGGGCCAACATCAGGGCGGCCAGTAGCAGAATCGCGCCGGCCGCGAACCGGATGGTTCCTTTGCCGTGAGCCATGGTTTGTCTCCTCCTTGTTGTCGATGATGATACCGTGTCAAAGGCGATTACGCATCGGTCCGGCCCCCCGGTTTGGTTCTTTTGGTAAAAGAAATGTAAACGGAATCAGGGCGTTTGGCGGTTCAGGCTTCCTTTGGAACCATAACCTCGGCCCCTCGGGCCACAAAACCGCATCCCGGAAAAGACCGACCCGGCCCGCCCGGGCGTATAAGTACTCGGACCGTTTGGGAGCTCCCAAGGGACCGATCCCCTTGGAAGCCCCGGGAAAAAAGGCCGAAGGAAAGGCGGCCTGGAAATTGCAAAAATTGGCGGGGTATGCTAGGTTGGGACGCTTTCCGGATGCCTGGCCGGCCGGATAAGGAGGCCAGGACGAGCGAAAGGGGAGTCCAACCCGGTGACCGCCAACGTCCCCAACCTGACCGATTTGGCCGACGAGGAGCTGATGTCCCGGTATGTCCGGGATGACGAAGCGGCCTTCGAGGTTTTGCTCGCCCGGTACCGGCGCCCGCTTTTCGGCTTTCTGTATCGGTATTTGGGGCGGAGCGACAAGGCGGAGGATGTTTTCCAGGAAGTCTTTTACGAAATCATCCGGGCCCGGAAACGGTACCGGCCCGAAGCCAAGTTCGCCGCCTGGATTTTCCGCATTGCCCGCAACCGGGCGGTGGACCGGATACGGCGGGATGGGTTCAGGGACATGGAATCCCTGAACGACGGCGTGAACCCGAATGACGAAGACGGCGAAACCCGGTTGGCCCGCGTGACCGATGACCGGCCGGACCCCGAGGAAATGACTCGGGGCAAGCAGGTGGACGCCGCCCTACAGGATGCTCTGGCCGCTTTGCCGGCCGAACAGCGCGAAGTGTTTTGGTTGAAGGAAAAATCGGGGTTGACTCTGGCCGAGATCGCGGATCTGACCCGAGTCTCCCAAAACACGGTGAAAAGCCGGCTTAGGTACGCCCTGGAAAAACTCAGGGCCAAGCTATCCGAACGGGGGTTCGGACCGTGAACTGCCAACGCGTGGATGAATGGCTGATCGATTACCTGTATGGTGAGCTCGGGGCGGAAGACCAATCCGCCCTGGAGGTCCACTTGGCCGGATGTGAAGACTGCCGGGCCAAGGTCAAGGACTTCCGGCGCATCACTCAGGCCGCCGCCGCGTTGCCGGATCCGGAACCCTCCCGCATGGTGATCGGCCGCATTCTGGCCGAAGCCCGCGATCAGGCCCAGCAAAAAGCCTCTTTTTGGAATGGGGGCTGGATAAAGGCGCTGGCCACTTTGGGGTTGGCCGGAGTCGTGGGCGGTCTGGTGCTGTATCAATATCAAATGGGTTTGACGCCCGATGCGCGGCTTACTCCGCCGGTGGATGAACGGGCCAGGTTGGAACGGGTGGCTCCGTCCGTCCGGCCCGAGGAACCGGTTCGCCCTGCTCCGCCGGCCGCCGCGACGGAACCGGGAGGATCGGCGACGTCGCCCGCCGTTTCGTCGGATGCTTCGAAATCGGTGGTTCCGATGGAATCTCCGGCCGTTTCGCCGTTGGCCGCTCCGCCCGCCCCGGCGCCGCCTGCTCCCATGGCCGAGTCGGCTCCTCCGGCTCTCATGTCCGAATCGGCTCCTTCGATCACGCCACCCGTAGCGGCCGAAGCGCCGTCCGCGTCGATGGCCCAACTTGGGGCCCCGGCTGAGGCGCCCACGTTCCGGTCGTTGACGGACGACGAATCCTCGCCGGAAGTACCGGCCGATGTCGGGATCGGGACCAGTAGCGGGTACCGGATCGCCGGGACCATGCTGATGGTCGAGCCGGACGATTCCCCTGTTCCGGTCGTGGACGGGAAAGAGGCTTCGGGCCAGGACACGGTCCGGATTGCCGGGACCAAGCTGTGGGTGGAACTGGAAGCATTGCCGGCCGGCTCTCCGGCTAAGGATCACCCCATGATCGCGGCGGGGCCGAAGGATTTGGATGCATCGAGCACGCCCGACGGGACCGCTCCGGCGCCCAAAACCAAGGCCAACGCCGATCGTCCCGAGGCTTCGATGGTCGCCCGGTGCGCCCAGCCTCCGGCCAAAACATCGCCGGCTCCCGAAACCTTGGAACCCCCGGCGCCGGCGGGAACCACGGCCCGGACTCGGCCAAAGACCAGCTCCGGCGCGGCCGCCAAGGCGGATCGGCCCGTTTCGTCCGAAATGACAGCCAGCGCCCGGGGGACATCCGGTAAAAGGCAGGCGGTGAAAGAGGCGGCTCCGTCCGAAGAAGCCAAAGGCCGGGTGGCCGAAGAGCCCTTGACCGCCGATCGGGCGGAAACCATGGCCCTGTGGAACGAAGGCCGCCAGGCGATGAACGATGGCGAACTGGACCAGGCTTCCCACCGGTTCAATCAGGCGCTTCAGGAACTGCCGCCTGGCCACAGGGACCGGCCCCGGATGCTTTTGTGGCTGGCCCGGGCGTATGAGGAACGGGGGTTGAAAGACAAGGCGGTGGACGCATACCGGACTCTGGCCAAGGAATCCCCGGCTCACGCCGATTTCGTCCAACACAAACTGCAGCAATTGCTGGTGGAGTAAAGACCATATTTGGACCAAACGGGAGTGAAGAAAAGCCTGCTTCACCCCGGGCGGCCGTTTTTCGGGTGGAACTCGTATTATATCCATGAAGGTGATCGTGCTCTGAATCGGCGATTCTATATAAACGTGAGGCATTTGGTTTCATTAAAAAAGAAGCCCGCCCGGGCCAGTGAACGAATCCGAAGGTTCGGACCTGGACGTGTCGGACGGGCAGTAAGTTCACCAATTCTATCAACCATGATGAAAAAATCAACGGAATTCGATGGCGGAAACCAGAGGGCCCATTGGGCCCTCCAATCCGTTTGACCCGAACTCGCTACTTCAAATTAGCCAGCGCGTTGGCGATCCGTTCCAGGCCCCGCCGGTTTTCTTCCAGCGAAATGGCGTAGCTGAGGCGGATGCAGGAATCCTCGCCAAAGGCCGATCCCGGCACCGCCGCCACCAGGGCTTCATCCAAAAGATAATCGCACAGGTCGGACGAACCGCAAATCGCCCGGTCGCCGAAGCGTTTGCCATAATAGGCCGAAACATTCGGGAACACGTAAAAAGCTCCGCCCGGAGAAAAGCAGGTAACGCCCGGAATCCCGTTCAGGGCTTTGACCAGGTATTTTCGTCGTTCGTCGAAGGCCGCCACCATCACGCCAATGGATTCCTGGGGACCCTCCAGAGCCGCCACCGCCGCTTTTTGGGCGATGGAGCAAGGGTTCGACGTGGATTGGCTCTGCAGCTTGTCCACCGCCGCCGCCACGTGAGCCGGCCCGGCCAGAAAGCCGATCCGCCAGCCGGTCATGGCATAAGTTTTGGCCAGGCCGTGGGCGATGATGGTCTGGTTTTTAAGTTCCGGCCCCAGGTTGGCCATGTTCACGAACACGTGGCCGTCGTAAAGGATTTTTTCGTAAATATCGTCGGTGATGACGATCAGTTTGTGTTCCAGCACCACTTCGGCCAGAGCTTCCAGTTCCTTGCGGGAATAAACCGAGCCGGTGGGGTTCGAGGGCGAATTGAGGATCAGGCCCCGAGTGGCCGGCGTGAGGGCCGCTGTCAATTCGCCGGCGGTCATCTTGAAATCGTTTTTCTGGACCGTGGGCACGATCACCGGCCGGGCGCCGGCCAGAGACACGATGGGCGGGTACGACACCCAATATGGTGAGGGGATAACCACTTCCTCGCCGGCGGAAAAAAGAACCTGAGCCAGGTTGTACAGGGTGTGTTTGCCCCCGCAGTTGATCACGATCTGGTTCGGGGTGTATTCGAGCTGGTTGTCGCGCTTGAATTTTTCTACCACGGCCTTCTTGAGTTCCACGATGCCGCCGGTGGGGGTGTACCGGGTGAAGTTCGCTTCAATGGCTTTGATGCCGGCGGCCTTGATGTGGTCGGGAGTGTCGAAGTCGGGTTCGCCCACGCCAAAGCTGATCACGTCGCGGCCTTCGGCTTTCATGGCCTTGGCTTTGGCGTCCAGACTCAGGGTGGGCGAAGGAGCGATCTCCCGGATGCGGGGGGCGAGTTCCATGACGGCAATCTCCCTTGTACTCGGCGGTTATTACCCGTTCCGTCAACGACGTGACGGCGGTGAACCACGATTCATATATCAGGAACGAATGATTTTCAACCGGTTATCCACGCCCGGGGCCATGGCATTCAAATTGCTTCCCTAACCGGACATCTCGATGGGAGGGAGCATCCATGACCTATTTTGCCGTATCGGGCCTTTGCCTGGCCGCCCTGGTGGGATCGGCGATCTATGAGAATCATCGCATGAAAAAAGAAGAAAAGAAACTCCGGCGGGTGCTTCAGGATATGCAGCGGGATTTCGGGACGGGCCCTTCGGGTTTGTAAAGCCATAAAAACTGTTCCAAATTCCCTTTGGGGCCGGGGACTCGGCTGGGCGCCCGGCCTTGTTCCACCAAGCCCCGTTCCCGGGCCGCTTCGGCCACGGTTTCGACCGCCTGGGCGATGAGGGCGGGATCGCGGACCACTCCGCCCTTGCCCACGCCTTCCCGGCCGACTTCGAACTGAGGTTTGACCAGGAATAAAATGCCGCCTCCGGGCCGGACCCGGTCGGTAATGGCGGCCATCACCTTGGTCAGGGAAATAAAGGACACGTCGGCCACGGCCAGATCGAAGCCGTCGCCCACCGTTTCCACCGTCAAATTTCGGGCATTGGTCCGTTCGACCACCGTCACCCGGGCGTCGTTCCTCAGCCGCCAGTCCAAAAGGCCGTACCCCACGTCCACGGCCACCACGTGGGTGGCCCCCCGCTGAAGCAGGCAGTCGGTGAACCCGCCCGTGGACGCCCCCACGTCCAGGACCCGTTGGCCGCAAACGTCGATCTTCAGGTCCATCAACGCGCCTTCCAGCTTCAATCCGCCCCGGCTCACGTATTCCGCCGGACGGGTTTTCACGTCCAGCGTGGTTCCAGCCGGAAACAGGTCCCCCGCCTTGGCCACGGGTTTTCCGCCGCATAAAACCCGGCCGGCCAGGATCAGGGCCTTGGCCTTGGTCCGGTTCTCGGCCAGCCCCAGGTCTACCAGCAATTGATC
>JAGVGV010000233.1 GCA_020056895.1 Deltaproteobacteria bacterium | reverse complement strand
GCTTCGACGTGGCTGTACCGGGACCCCCGCCGGCCCGTGGCCAGGTCGAATTCCAGGTTGCCGTAGTACCGGCCGGCCAGGTGGATCGCTTCCAAGGCCTCTTCGGCCATGCACGACCGGCCCAGGTTGGTGTGTATGATGACTCCGGCGCCGTTGACCACCCTTCGGAACACGGGCCGGGCGGCGGCGATGGTCCGGTTTTTAACTTGGGCGGCCACGGCGGTGGGTTCGATATCGGGCGGGGGTACGTTTTGGCCGGATAAAAGCCGTTGCCTCAGGTCGTCCAGCGTGTCGCGAATGGCCGCGAGGACCACCCGACGGGGGTATTGGTCGATCAACGCCTGGACATCCTCCCGGTTCAGGAGGGCATCCACTTTGGGCAGCCGCCGCAAACGTTCATTCATATTCGTTCATCTTCGGGGATCGGGCCGGGACGCGGGGCGCGGCCGGCTCGCGGGATTCATCCCGATGGGATGAGGAGGCGCCGCAAACCAAAACCCCCCTTGGAAAAGGGGGGTTTTGGAACTGGAAAACCAGTATGATTTCCTCGAAGGACTAGACGCAACCCGTCGGTTTGGCCAAACCGGCCATCTTACAGGCGCCCTTGCCCGGGCCCGAGGGGAACAGTTCATAGATGTACTTCAGTTTGAAGCCGGTGACCTTGGACAGAATACGAACCATGGGCGCGATGCCGTTCTTCTTATAGTAATCCTGCAGCATCTGGATGACCTTCCAATGTTCGTCGGTCAGGTCCTTGATGCCTTCGGATTCTTTCACGTACTCGACCCAGTCGTGATTCCATGAGTCCAGGCTTTGCAGGAAGCCGTCTTCATCGACGTCGAACTTACTGCCTTTGAATTCAACGGTTGGCATGCCGATTCCCTCCTATAGGTGTTCTTTTTCCACTACCCCGCGGATGTTGCCTTCCGCCAGGGGCGTTGTTCTCCATAAAGTTGGACACACCCCTAAATAGCATACCCGTCGGTTCTGTCAAGGCTTTTGTGAAAAAAGATTCTTTTTCAAGCGGTTGCCCCCCATTGGCCCTTTTCGATGCATCCCTTTAAAACGTTACCCAACCTGCATCCGATGATTGACTTTAAAGTAAAATATTCATTTATAGAAGAAGAACGGACGAAACCGCGGCGGGCCGCCCCCCCGGTTTTCCAATATCCGCCGATCCCTTCCCGCTCCCGACGCGAAAGGGTCTGGCCCGGTTGTTGCTTCCGCTTCGGGGGATTGCGTTCCAAAGGAGGTCCAGCGAAACCATGTATGAAGGTAAGCGCATCGCCGTGGTGGTTCCGGCGTACAACGAAGAGCGCCTGATTCGCCGCGTATTGGAAACCATGCCCGATTTCGTGGACCGGGTGTACGTGGTGGACGATCAAAGCCGGGACCAGACAAGGGAGCGAGTGCGGGAGTACCAGCGGGACGCTTCGGATGGCGGGCGGGTGACCTTGGTGGCTCATGAAAAGAACCAGGGCGTGGGAGCGGCCATCGTTACCGGGTACCGGGCGGCTCTGGCCGACGGGCACGAGGTGATGGCCGTCATGGCCGGCGACGCCCAGATGGACCCGGCCGAACTGGGCCACGTGGTGGGACCCGTCTGCCGGGGCCGGACTGATTACGTCAAAGGCAACCGACTCATCACCGGCGAAGCCTGGAAAATCATCCCCAAGTACCGATTTTTGGGCAACTCGTTTTTGTCGCTCCTGACGAAAATTGCTTCCGGATACTGGCATGTGGCCGATTCCCAGACCGGATACACGGCCATCAGCGCCGAAACCCTGAAACTACTGCCCTTGGAAAAGCTGTACCCCCGGTACGGGTACCCCAACCACATCCTGGTCATGCTCAACATTTACAGCCAGCGGGTTACGGACGTTCCAGTCCGGCCGGTGTATAACATCGGCGAACAATCCGGAATCCGGCTTCGGAAAGTGGTCCCAACCATCTCCTGGTTGCTCTTTCGTTGCTTCTGGTGGCGGATGACGGAAAAATACGTGATCCGCGACTTTCATCCCCTGATTTTTTTCTATTTTTTGGCCGGCGTTCTTTTGCCGCCGGGCCTTTTATTGGGTTGTTTGCTGTTCCTTCTCAGGGTGTTTGGCGTGGGCGTGGCCGAAACCAGCGCTCTGTTCGCGGTATTCCTGGTGGTTTCGGGTTTTCAATCCCTGTTTTTCGCCATGCTGTTCGATATGGAAAACAACCGGGACCTGAAATAACCGCCAATCATTCCCCCAAGGGGAGGATGGGGACGAACCATGTGCGGCATCGCCGGATACACGGCCCCGGGAGACCCGGCCGAACTTCGAGCGGCTTTGGAAAACGCGGTGGGGGCTCTCAAGCATCGGGGGCCCGACGGTTTTGGATACCATTTCACTCCGGACGCCGGCCTGGGCCACGCCCGCCTGGCCATTATCGATCTGTCCACCGGCGATCAGCCGCTGTTCAACGAGGATCGTTCCCTGGCGCTGGTGGTGAACGGAGAATTCTATAACTACCAGGAGCTTACCGGGCCGATCCTTTCGGCTGGGCACCGGCTGGGCACCCGGTCCGATTCCGAAGTTTTTCTTCATTTATATGAGGACCTCCCCCTGGCCGAGGCCCTGAACCGTTTGAACGGCATGTGGGCTCTGGCCCTGTGGGACGGCCGAAACCGCCGGTTGGTCCTGTCCCGGGACCGGGCCGGCAAAAAACCGCTGTATTACGCCTTTTGGCGGGGTGGTCTGATTTTCGCTTCGGAACTGAAGGCGCTCAAGGCTTTCCCGGGCCTGGACCTGGACCTGGACCCGACGGCGTTGTACCTGTATTTACGGTACGGGTACGTTCCGGCGCCCTATTCCATTTACCGCCAGGTCCGCAAGCTGCCCGCCGCCGGATACGCGGTGTGGGAAAACGG
The DNA here is from genome assembly GCA_020056895.1 of Deltaproteobacteria bacterium. GTDB lineage: Bacteria > Desulfobacterota > Desulfarculia > Adiutricales > JAGVGV01 > JAGVGV01. Next base: position 1,681 of record JAGVGV010000233.1, on the reverse strand, counting down.
CCGGCTTCAGATCGGGTCGTACTGGCGCCTGCCCGAAACCATCATCACCGGCCGGTCCCTGGAATCCTGGACCGACGAACTGGATCACCTGCTCCGGGACGCGGTTCGGCTGCGGTTGATCGCCGACGTGCCCCTAGGCGTGTTCCTTTCCGGCGGCCTGGATTCCTCCCTGATCGCCCATCAGGCCAGCCACTTGGTCCAAGGCCGGGTGCGAACTTTTTCCATTGGCTTTCCCGACCCCACGTACGATGAAACCCCCCAAGCCCGATTGATGGCCCGTCACCTGGGGACGGATCACGCCGTGGACGTGGTTCAAATGGATGCCTTGAACGAACTGCCCCGGCTGGCGGCTCAGTTCGATGAACCCTTCGCCGATGCGTCCAGCCTGCCCACCTGGCACCTTTGCCGAGCCACCCGCCGCCATGTCACCGTGGCCCTTTCGGGCGACGGCGGGGATGAACTGTTTGGCGGATACCGGCGGTACCAGGCGGCCAAGTTGAGCGGCTCGTACAGCCGCCTTCCTCAGAGCTTAAGAAAAAGGCTGATTGAACCCTTCGTGGCCGCTCTGCCCGCGCCGTCCGGGTATTACGGCCGGTCGCTGGCCAAAAAAGCCAAGCTTTTCGTGGCCGCGGCCAACCGCATGAACCAGGACCCCGGCGCCGCCGCTCCCCGCATGTTCGATGAATTGGAAATTCAGGCCCTGTTCCCCGGTCTGGTCCCCCCGAGCGAAGACCAGGACCCCGTTCGCGTGGCCGCTTTGGAAAGCCGAGGTCACGGGCTTTTGAACCAGATGTTCCGGACCGATTTTCGCGCCTATCTGCCCGACGACATATTGGTCAAGGTGGACCGGATGAGCATGGCGCACGCGCTGGAAGTCCGGTGCCCGTATCTGGACCACCGGATCGTGGAACTGGCGCATCAATTGCCGGTGGATTTCAAGATCAAGGGCGCCATCACCAAGCTCATTTTGCGAAGGCTGGCCCATGGCCGGCTGCCCGATCCGATCCTCCGGCGAGGCAAGCAGGGCTTCATGGCGCCTCTGGATGCCTGGTTCAGGGGCGACCTGAAGGAGTGGCTCCGGGCCGCCCTGAATCAACCCGGAGCGCCCTGGTCCGCCTCCGAGGCGTTGAATATGTTCGAGCGGCACCAGGCCGGCCGGCACGATCACGCCAGCCGTCTTTGGGCCTTGGCCGTGCTGGGGAACTGGCGGGCGGGCAAGCGGTAAGGGGCGGTAAAACCAAACGGTTGGGTCTCCAGGCCCGCCAGCCCAAACCGCCTTATTTATAGTGCATCCCCAAAAAACCGCGTTTGGTTTTTGAAACGTTGCCGGAAACCAATCCTGATTTTGGGGATAGGCCGCAAATGTTCACGATTCATATTGGGGGCTGTTTCTAAAAACGGAATTTTTTCCAAGATCAAGGAGGCCGCGGTTTTGAATCCGCGGGAACAGTTGACCTATTTTGAGGAATTCAAAGCAAGGCCGACACCAAAGATTGGGCAAAAGGACTTTTTAGAAACAGCCCCTAAACGGACCGTGTTTTTCCAACGGCTTCCGTGATCGTTTCGTTTGGGTCCTGGTAGAGTAGACCGGAGGAGAAGGGCCGGAGCGGGCTTTGACCAGAAACTCCGGGTTGACGGAATCGGTTCCAAGGGATAATTTAAAAGAACATGAGCGAAGACG
>JAGVGV010000239.1 GCA_020056895.1 Deltaproteobacteria bacterium | reverse complement strand
GAACAATTCTCCAATGAATTCAAACAAATGTTTACCTGTTACCGCTTCGATCACACCCAGACGGCTTACCGATATTTGTGCGGTCTCATCCAATCGGAACGCCGAAACATGGAGCGGATGGAAGAAGCCGTGGTCGGGGTCGACTATGAGGTGATGCAGCACTTCATCAGCGACTCATCGTGGGACGCCCGGGCGGTGATGGATCGAGTCGCCCAGCAAGCGGATGGCCTGTTGGGCGGGACGGGTCGGACCGCGCTGATCCTGGACGAAACCGCGATCGCCAAGAAAGGCCGGGCCTCGGTGGGCGTGGCTCGCCAGTATAATGGCCGGCTGGGGAAAGTGGACAATTCCCAGGTGGCGGTGTGCGGCGCGCTGTCGGCCGGCGACCGGGCCGTTCTGGTGGATATGGCCCTGTTTTTGCCCGAGGAATGGATTCAAAACCCGGCTCGTTGCGAGAAGGTGGGCGTTCCGCCGGAAGAAATACGGCATCGAACCAAGCCCGAATTGGCGATCGAGATCGTCCGGCGGCAGCGGCAGGCCGGAATCCGGTTCGACTACGTCCTGGCCGACGGTCTCTACGGTCATAGCGGGGATTTTTGCCGGGCCTTGAGCCATGACGGCGAGACCTTTCTGGTTCACGTCCATTCCAACCAGCAGGTGTATCTGGAAGACCCTCGTCCCGCCCTGCCGGTCCGTTCGACCGGGCGGGGCCGTCCGGCGGCCAAACCACGGGCTCAAAGCGAGCCGGTTCGGGTAGATGCCTTATCCCTCCATCGATCGCCGGAGGAGTTCCAACGAGTCCGCGTCCGTGAAACGTCCACCGGCGGCTTGGACGTCGACGCGTATCGGCGCCTGGTTTATGTCTGGGATGGGAAAGAGGAAACGGCTCGCCGGATGACTCTTTACATCCGCCGGGACGTCGCTTCGTCGAGTGAGATCAAATACTGCCTGACCAACGCACTGGGGGACACGCCGCTGGAGGCTCTGGCGTACATGGAAGCCCAGCGGTACTTCATCGAGCAGGCCTTCGGGGACGCCAAGGGGCAGGTTGGGATGGCTCAATACCAGGTCCGGGGCTGGATGGCCTGGCATCACCACATGGCGCTGGTCATGATGGCCATGCTGTTCCTGACGAAACAAAGGATGCTGCACCAGGGCGAGGACTCTTGGTTTTCCTGCCGAGATATCAAGCTCTTTCTGGCGTATTTCCTGCCGAAACGCCAGATCAGCTTCCAGGAAATCCTGCGGCAGATGGAGGTTCGGCACAAAAAGCGGAGGACCGCCTCAAAAAATGTTGCTCGACGAAAAAGAAAAGAGAACGAGGCAAATATAATGCCATTTAATTTACCAAAGTAGAAGTAATAACATTCAGAAATCAAGCTCATTGTGGCTGCCAAGGTATCGTGCCGTCAAAAGGGCCCTCTGTCAAGCATCGGGCATCGATGTGGCAGCCTCTGATTATTCGTTCAGCCTCTATTTAGCATTCGCGCCTCCGATACTAACGCCCCTTCATAGCTCCCCATATCAGTTGACAGGCCCGAACCGGGCTTGCTATCATTTCCCTGTCATCTCGGGCCAGCCGGCCCACCCCGCCCACCAACCGCCAGGAGCGGCGCGTGGGCGGCTTGCCTTCCGATATCATTCCCAGGTGGCTTCGCCTCAAGGCGGCGGCTCAATACGCATCTATCGGCGAGGCCCGTCTTCGTGAACTGGTCGCCCAGGGGGTGATCCATGGCGCTTCCGACCCAGGAAACAAACGAGGAGATTTGGTCGTAGATCGGGAGAGCATCGACCGCTACTGGCTTGATCTTTGCGGGCATGACGCCATCACGGCCGCCGTGGCCAAGTTCAAGGGGGCCCGCGTATGAAGCTGTTCAAGAGAGGCACCCGTTGGTGGGTCGATCTTTCGAAGGATGGAAAGCGGCTACGCAAATCCTTAGGACCGGAAATCATCACCCGTGCCCAAGCTGAGGCCGTTCTTCGGGCACTGAAAAAGGATGCCCTTGAGGAAAAGTTGGCAAGGCTTGATCCTTCCGGTTTGACGATCGACCAGTTTCTGGACCGCTTCCTGGCTGACCAGGAAGGTTTTTTGGCCGTCCGTACACTAGACCGATACCGTTCAACCTTTACCGTTCTGGCTCGCGATCTTGGCCCCACCCTCCCCCTTCGAAACGTGACCGCCCGAAAAATTGAAGCCTGGGCGCAAACCAGACTGAAAACAGGTGTCACCGCCGAAGGGGTCAATGCCGACCTGAGACACATCAAAGCAGCCCTGAGAAAAGCCGCGAAATTGGGATGGTTACCCCAGGCGCCGGAAGTCCGCATGGTCAAAACACCCCGTCGGTTGCCGCGCCACCTTTCCCCCGAGGCCGTGGAAAAGCTCATCTCCTCCGAAACAGACCCGACCTATAAAAGACTTTGGTCCTTCCTGGTCTGGACGGGACTCCGCCGATCTGAGGCGTTGAACTTAAGGTGGCAGGACATCACCTGGTCTACCCGCCCCCTGGCCCGGGTCGTAGGAAAGGGGGATAAGGAGCGGGTGGTGCCGTTGTTGCCGGCGGCCGTTGAAGCCTTGGGATCGGCTCGTAAGGACATTGGGCCGATCTGGCCCCAGATTCATCCGGATAGGGTGAGCCATAGATTCAAACTCACGGCTCGGCGTGCGGGGCTTGGTTCGGCACGGCTCCATGACCTTCGGCATACCTGTTTCACGTGGCTGGTGTCGAAAGGAATCCATCTCAAGGTAGTTCAGATGATTGCCGGGCATTCGTCCATTCAGGTCACAATGCTGTATGCTCAGACCTGGGCCGGCGACTTATACGACGAGCTGGCGCGGCACGATTTCGGCACAACAACCACATAAATATTTGATTTTATTTAACTAGTATACAGACTCAAAATCCGCCGATCCTCGCGGTCGTGTCGGTTCGAT
>JAGVGV010000725.1 GCA_020056895.1 Deltaproteobacteria bacterium | reverse complement strand
GGAATGGAGCTCGGCCAGCACGCGGGCCTGGTCCGCGCGTTCCAGTTCGTCCAGCTCCTCCAGCACCAACTGGGCTTTTATGACATCGCCCCGGGCAATGTTGCCTCGGATTTCAACGATATAATCTTCGGCCACGGGAGCGTTCATGGAGTGGCTCCCCGGGGAAGGCCGGCAGGCCCGGCCGATTCGGTAACCGTGGCCCGCCAACGGCCGTTAGGCCGTTCCAGCCGAAGACCGATTTCCATGGTTTGGCTGAAGCGTTCATCGGTCAGGGCTTCGGCCAGAGGGCCGGCGAACACCACTTGGCCCCGCCTTAAGAGCAGCCCGTGGGTGAACCCCGGGACGATCTCTTCCACCCGGTGGGTCACCATAATCAGCGTGGGACCCTCGGGCTCGGCGGCCAACGCCTGAACCTGGCTTAAAAAACGTTCCCTGGCAGCCAGGTCCAGCCCGGCGGAAGGTTCATCCAGAATCAACAGCCGGGGATCGGCCAAAAGGCTTCGGGCCAGGACCGTCCGTTGGCGTTCGCCGGCGGAAAGGTCGCCAAACGGGCGGTTTTCCAGATGAGCCAGGCCAAACCGTTCCATGAGCGCCCGGGCCTTTTCCACCATCCGGGCAGAAGGTTCACGGTATAACCCCAAGGTGGCTTCCGGGCCGGACAGCACCACGGACAAGACCGGTTCATCGGATGGAATCCGTTCGGCCAAGGCCGATGATACCCAGCCGATCCCGCGCCTGAGTTCCCGAAGGTCCACCGTGCCGTACCGGTGGCCCAAAACGGATACCCGGCCCTGGCTGGGCCAGAGGTACCCCGTCAATATCCGTAAAAGAAGGGTTTTTCCGGCGCCGTTGCGGCCCAGAACCACCCAGTGTTCCCCGCGCCGGATGGTCCAGTCCACCCGGTCCAGCAGTCGTTGGTCGCGGTCCAATATTACGCCGCGAATATCAATCACCCCATCGCCGTGCATATCGGTTCGATTCTCCACCTCGCGGGCCACCATTGATTTTCTTTTCAAGTATAACGGATACCGCCGGAATTCGCATCCTTAAACCCAAAATATTCGGTTGGATTCGTCGCGATGCGACGAAACGCTTAGCGAAACAGGGGGATTTCGTCGAAAAATGACGCGGATCCGGTCAGCGGAGGCTTATTTCAGGTATTCGAGGTACGCGGTCAACACCTGGTGAACGAAGTCCTGGGTTTCGCGGATGGGAGGAACGCCGCCCTGCCGCTGGACTCGGGCGGGTCCGCAATTGTACGCGGCCACGGCCAGGGTTTCATTGTCATCGAACAGTTCCAAGAGCATTTTCAGGAAACGGGCGCCGGCCAGGATATTGGCCCGGGGGTCCATGGGGTTGGCCGCGCCGAACCGCTGGGCGGTTCCGGGCAGTATCTGCATCAAACCCACCGCGCCCGATGGAGATACCAGGCCGTTCTGGAAATTGGATTCAGCCAGAATCACGGCTTTGATCAGGGCGGGGGAAACGCCGGTGGCCATGGCCGCTTCGTGGATGAAGGCATCGAACTGGTTTTCGCCGGAAAACGGAGTCCGGCTCGGGCTGGCTTTTTGCGCCAGCTTGGCCAAAAGGCCGGCGTTGGGCGGCGTCCAGACCAAGGGTTGGACGGCCGGAGGTTCCGGTTTGGGAACCACTCTTCGGGCCGCCTTGGACCCGGACCGTTCCCTTGGCAGGGAATAAACCGATTCCACCGCCGTCAGGGGCAGGGCCAGGATCATGGCCAGCAGAATGTTGAACAGCAGACGCCGGACTTCCAAATCGACGCTCCCTGATAGAACCCATCCCCAAATGGTTCTTTGGCCCTGGATGCTTCATCGGACGGGAGAACCCAATCCTCAAAATACTTATGGTCTCCCTCCGGTTGGCTTCTCCCCTTCTCCTCGCCCCAAAACCAAATCCCTTTGGGGAGGATGAGTTCTTGAAACAACCGGTCGATGGTTTCCGAACGGTTGAGACTTGTGTTTCAGTCTACCACAAGCCCTTGAAAAAAACCGCCCCGCCACCCGCCCTGGCGCCTTAAAATGGCTCAGGGGTTTCCCGCCAGGAGGTTTGAAATGCGAGCCGTGGTGTTTGAAAATGGGCGGGTCCGGGTGGTCCGGCGGCCTCGCCCCCGGCCGGTCGAAACCGAAGCCCGAATCAAGGTGCTTTGGGCCGGAATCTGCGCCACCGACCTGGAACTCCTTTCGGGATACCACGACTTTTCGGGCATTCCGGGGCACGAATTCGTAGGCGAAGTGGTTCAGGCGGCCGGTCGGCCGGACCTGACCGGCCGGCGGGTGGTGGCCGAGATCAACGCGGGTTGCGGCCAATGCCCCGACTGCCGGGCCGGGGACGCCCGCCAATGCCTGCAAAGAAAAGCCTTGGGCATTCGCGGGTGGGATGGCGCCTTCGCCGAAGAGATCGCGGCTCCCCTGGCCAACCTTCACCTGGTTCCACCCGAAGTGACCGACGAGGAGGCGGTGTTCACCGAACCCCTGGCCGCCGCCTTGCGAATCGCCGAACAGATTCATCTGACACCCGGTTTGAAAGCGGCCGTTTTGGGGGATGGGAAGCTGGGGCTGTTGACGGCGCTGACCCTGAAAGTGTTTCTGCCGGACCTGGTGCTGTGGGGCCGCCGGCCCGAACGGCTGGCCTTGGCCCGGGATCAGGGCGTGGCGGTGGGGCTGGTTCCGGCAGGGATCAGCCCGGCCGGTCTGGCGGAAATGGCGGGCACGTTCGACCTGGTGATCGAGGCCACCGGCCGTGTGGACGGCCTGGATTTCGCCCTGGCCCTGGTCCGGCCCCGAGGCACGGTGGCGGCCAAAACCACGCTCCGGTCGCCATCGCGGATCGATCTGGCGGACCTGGTGGTCCGGGAAATCCGGTTGACAGGGTCCCGTTGCGGTCGGTTCGAACCGGCCCTTGGGTTTCTGAAGGAAAAAAGAATACGGGTATCGCCTTTGATCGAAGCCCGATACCCCTTGGCCGACTTTCCCCGGGCCCTCGAACACGCCCGCCGGCCCGGCGCGGGCAAGGTGCTCATCCGGGTCGGGGGCGGGGATTGACGTTTATAGAGCCCATCACAAAATAAGGAATTTGGCCTTGGGGCGAGGAAAAGGGTAGAAGCCAACCGGAGGAATATTGGTCATGTTTTGAGGATTGGCTTCTACCCCGCGACAAAGATTCCAAGGCCAAGGAACTATTTTGGGATGGGCTCCAACGTTCGAGCGTCGAACACCGTTTCGGCGTCCTTGTCCCATCCCTCCCAAAGAAAATCATCCGCCCGGCCGTCGGCGATCAAGCGGAAAGCGTACCGGACCTGCTCTTCATAAAATTCGCAAAACGCACCGGGCCGGTTCATGCCGCCGTTCATTTCGTGGGCCTCGGCCGGGCAGGGCGAACCGCAAAAGTGACGGACGGCGCAGTGGCCGCACGGTTCGATGTTCTCCACCCGGCGGCCCGTTACCTTAGCGAAGGCGGGGCTTTCGAGCACGGCATCGATGTCGTCCGTCATCAGATTCCCGCCGCGAAATTCATTCAACCCAATGAATTCGCTGCAGGGAAACATTCCGCCGTCCGGCGCCAGGGCGAAGAAGGCCCGGCCTCCGCCGCAGGGGGAGATGTCACACATCAAACGCCGGGCCGTGGGCGCCAGGATGCTGATCAGGATGTTGGCGAAATTGGCCACCACCATTTTCAGGCCCGTTCGACGGAACAACTCGTGGGTCCGTTCCAGCGCCGCCTCGAAACAGGGAAAGACCTCATGGTCCAGGGGCTTGATCGCCCGGGCGCCGGGGAGCGTACAGCGGACCATGTTTAGCATGATCGCGGGCACGTCGCGGTCGTGAAAAAAGTCGACCAATTGGGTCAGGCCGGCCATGTTTTCCCGGGTGACCGTACAGATCACGTTGAAGCCTTCGTACCCGCGCAAAAGGTCCATGGCTCCCAGGGTTTTTTCAAAAACGCTCCCTCCGGCCCAGGTCTTGCGGGTGAGGGCGGCAAGCTCGGAAGTGGGGGCGTCGAGCGACAGACCGATGCCCGTGCCGGTTTTTTTCAAAAAATCAGCCGTATCGGAGTCCAAGAGGGTTCCATTGGTCTGAACGCCAAAACGGAAATCCCCACCGAACCGGTCGATGGCCGCTACCAGAATCTCCTTGCCCAGCAAAGGCTCGGCGCCATGGAAAATGATCTGGGGCAGGCGCTCCGGAGGCAGTTTTTTCTGGAAATAGGCCTTCAGGGTTTCAAGCGACGTGAAAAGCTGGTCCTTGGACATCTGAACGCCGTCCCGGCGCATGGCTTCGGGGATGTAGCAATAGGCGCAGTTGAGGTTGCAGCGTTCCGTCAGATTCAGATACACGGCCGACAGCCCCAGGCCGAACCGAAGGTTGTGCATTTCCTTCAGGAACGCGGGCGCCTTGGCCCGGTACGCGGCGATGAATTCCTGGTTGCCGATGGTTTGGGCCAGGCCGTCCTTTTTAACCAGGGACCAGAAGGCCGTGTCCGGATCGATCAGGCAGGCGTATTGGTCGTGGCCGATATCCAGGGGGACCAGGGTGGGGCCAAGGCCGGTGTTGGCTCGGCGGCCCCGGGAAGGGGCCGCGTCATTGGATGCGCGATTGGGTTCCACTACCGGGTGGCCTTTTTATCCATGAGCAGGTAGTGGGACAGGCCCGTTCCTTGCGTGGAACAGGTTTTGCGGGTGGCGATGATCGTGGGGGTCGTTTGCTGCTTCATGACATCCTCCTGTTTGGGTGGTGGTACATCCCGGGATCCGGGAATAAAAAAAGGGTTTC
>JAGVGV010000066.1 GCA_020056895.1 Deltaproteobacteria bacterium | reverse complement strand
TTTCGAACAGATCGATGTCGGCCACGGTCAATCCGGCTTTTTTCAAGACCTTGGGAATGGCCAGAATGGGCGCCACCAGCACGTATTTGGGGTCCAGGCCGTCCGCGCCCTGGGCCCCCACTTTGGCCAGAACCTTCAGGCCGTGTTTTTGGGCGTATTCGGCCGACGCGAGGACCACGGCCGCCGCGCCGTCGCTGATTTTGGACGCATTTCCCGCCGTGACCCGGCCGTCCTTCCGGAAGGCGGGTTTCATGGCGGCCAACGTTTCCAAACTGGTGGGCCGGATGGTTTCATCCGCCTGGAAAAGCGTGGCGCCCTTTTTGGTTTTGATCTCCACGGGCAGAATCTCGGCGGCGAAGGCGCCCTGGGCCTGAGCCTCGACCGCCCGGGCGTACGACAAAGCGGAAAACTCATCCATGTCGCCCCGGGTCACCCCGTATTTTTCGGCGCACAGTTCGGCCGATTCGCCCATATGGAAATCGTTGATTTGGTCCCACAGGCCGTCGTGGACCATGCCGTCCACGGCCTTGGCGTCGCCCATGCGGTACCCGGTCCGGCATTTCAGCATATAGTATGGAGCCCGGTTCATGTTTTCCAGGCCGCCGGCGACCACCACGTCGGCGTCGCCGCAACCGATGGCCTGGGCTCCGAGCATCACCGCTTTCAGGCCCGATCCGCAGACCTTGTTGACCGTAATGGCTCCGACCCGGAATGGCAGCCCGGCCTGGAGCACGGCCTGGCGGGCCGGGTTCTGACCCAGCCCGGCGGGCAGCACGTTGCCCATGATCGCTTCGTCCACGGCGTCCCGATCCACTCCGGCCCGGTTCAGGGCTTCGTTGATGACCAGGGCGCCCAACGCCGTGGCCGGAATATCGGCCAGCGACCCAGAAAAACCGCCGACGGCCGTCCGAACCGCCCCGACGATCACCACGTCCCGCATTATCCGTGCCTCCTTGGCGGCGCCCAGGGGCCCGCCGGATCATTGAATGGAACCGCTCCGCCAGGAGAGGGAAAACAGGCCGGAGCGACGCCGATTCCATCATTTATAGCTATATTTCATCCAAAAAAAGTTTTTATCCGGAACCGGTTCGCTTGTCAAACCGTAATCGTGCCGATTCAGGCGGCATGGGGTGAACCACGATCCTTTGGAGGGTCGATCCGATTCCCGGTTCAAGCCCGCCGCCCGAACGGACTCATCCTCCGCCTCTCGCCTCCCCCGCCAAACGGCAGGGTTGAACCGATCCCGAATGCATCCTTCATGACCCGGGGGATTTTTTCAGGTATAATCAAATCGTAGCCGGACATTTTAGTTTCATTTGACTTTCGACGCCTGAACGGCGGGAGCCCGGCGCGGCCCCGCCTCCAACCTGTGGAGCATTTAGCCCAGATGGAAAAAAACAATCCGGACCGGTTTCGTCCCGCCCGATGGATCATCGGCGGCGCCCTGCTCACCACGGCCGCCACCGTGGCGGCGTTGAGCATTGTCGGCGTGGAAGGGAAATCCTCTCTTGCCCTGATCCTGGCTCTGGTTCCCGCCCTGGCGGCGGGCGTGGCCATCGGCCGGCTGGCCGCCGGTCCCCGGATTCTTCTGAATGATCTCGGAAACCGGTTGGCCCGGCTGGAAGCCGACTTGAACCTGGCTTTGAGCGACGCCGCGAAAGCCCGGGAAACGGCCCGGGATCAGGGCGCCTTGATCCAGGCCTTGCCGGACATCCTATATCGGCTGGACCCTCAGGGGCGGATCACGTATTTGAGCCCTTCAGCCCGGCGGTATGGAATCCATCCGGCGGACCTGATCGGCCGGGTGTTTCTCGATTTTGTCCACCCCGATGACCGGGAACGGACGGTCAACGTAATTCTGGAACGCCGCACCCGTCTGCGGCGGGCGTCGGGATTTGAAGTCCGGTTGATTCTTCCGGAAAAAACACCTCCGCCTTTTGAACGGTTTTTCTGGGTGAGCGCCCAGGGGCGGTATGAAGAAGACCCGCCCTCGGCTCAAACTTTTTTGGGCACGCAAGGGGTGGCCCGGGACATCACCGAAATGAAAAACACCCATCGGGAACTGGAGCATCGGGAGGAATGGTTCCGCGCCTTGTTCGAACACTCACCCGATGGAATCATCGTGGCCGATGGCCAGACCCGGCGTTTTCTTTGGACCAACCCGTCCGTCCAGCGAATGTTCGAATATACTTCCGAAGAATTCACCCAACTGGATGTCAGCCATATTCACCCGCCGGAAAGCCTGGAATCCATCCAGGCCGCCTTTACCGCCATGGCCCAAGGCCAATCGCCCATGGCCATGAACGTTCCCTGCCAGACAAAAAGCGGCCGCCTGTTTTTCGCCGATATCCACGGCGGGCCGGTTGTTTTGAGCGGCGTGGAATGCAACCTGGGTTTTTTCCGGGATGCCCGGGACCGGCTGGAAGCCGAACGGGCGCTCCGGGAAAGCGAGGAAAAGTTTCAGATATTCACCAATGAGGTCTCCTTTGAAGGTCTGGCGATGCACGATGGCGGCCGGATTCTGGAAATCAACAAGCGGTTCGCCCAAATGCACCAAGCCGAGCCCGATCGTTTGCTCGGCCGGAGTCTCTTTGAACTGGTGGCGCCGGCTTCCCGCGACCGGGTGCGGATGATGTTGCGGATTCGCTCGGAAGAACCGTATGAAATTGACGGCCTTCGACTGGACGGCGCCACCTTTCCGGCGGAAATCCGGGCCAAAAACATGATGTACCGGGGACGGATGGTCCGAGCCATGGCCATCCGGGATATCAGCGCCCCCAAAGCGGTCGAACAGGTGCTGAAGGACGCCGAAGAACGGTACCGGGCGTTGTTCGAACTGGCGGGCGACGCCATTTTCATCATCGGCCTGGAAGGTGACGAAACCGGCCGGATCATCGACGCCAATGATGCCGCCGCCCGCATGCACGGGTATAATCGGGAAGAGATGCGGACCATGCGGATCACCGATCTGGATACTCTGGAATCCGCCGCCTTGGCCTCCGGCCGCATCGAACGGCTTCGGGCCGGGGAATGGCTCCAGGCGGAACTCGAACACCGCCGTGCGGATGGGTCCACGTTCCCGGTGGAAGTGAGCGCCGGGGCCATTACATTGAATGGCCGGCGATGCATTCTGGCCTTCGACCGCGACATCACCGACCGAAAAAGCCGGGAAGCGGAACGCCGGCGGTTCGAGGATCAGCTCCGGCACTCCCAAAAAATGGAGGCCGTGGGCACCCTCACCAGCGGCATTGCTCACGATTTCAACAATCTTCTTCAGATCCTGGCGGGGTATATCCAACTGCTTGGGAGCAGCGCGGACTTGGACGCCCAGCCCTTGGAATGGCTGGATCACATGCGCCGGGCCGCGGACCGGGGTTCGGATCTGGTCCGGCGGCTGCTCACCTTCAGCCGGCGGCTGGAACCGGAACGGCGGCCTCTTCGGCTGAACGACCATGTGCTTCAAACCGTGGAATTCCTGGCTCGGGCGCTCCCCAAAACCATCGATCTCCAAACGGACCTGGCCGAGGACCTGCCTCCGGTTCCCGGGGACCCCGGACAGTTGGAACAGGTTTTTCTGAATTTGGGAAAAAACGCGGCGGACGCCATGCCCGGGGGCGGCACGCTGACCTTCGCCACCGGTCGGACCCATCTAGGCCAAGACCGCCTGGAAGCCTGGCCGAACGTCTCTGCCGGCCCCTTTGCCCGGGTTACGGTGATCGATACGGGCCAGGGCATGGATCCGGCCACGCTCGGCAGAATGTTCGATCCCTTTTTCACCACCAAAGCTCCGGGCAAGGGAACGGGATTGGGGTTGGCCATGGTGTATGGCATTGTTCAGGGGCATGGCGGCGTGATCGAATGCCAGAGCCGGCCCGGGCGGGGGACCCGGTTCGATCTGTACTGGCCCATCACCCCCATGATTCCGGCGGTTGCATCGAAAACGGGGGACGGCGACGCGAAACCCGCCGGCGGTTCGGAAACCATTCTGGTGGTGGATGATGAACCGGACCTGGTGGCCCTGACGCGGGCCTTTCTGACGTCCGTCGGGTACAAGGTCCTGACCGCGACCAGCGGCGAGGAGGCCGTGGAGATCATGGCCGCCCGGGGCCGGGAGGTCGACCTTGTGATCCTAGACATGGGGCTCCCGGGCATGGGGGGGCCGGCGTGCCTGGAGCGGCTGAGGGAAACCCGGCCGGAGCTAAGGGTGCTGATTGCTTCGGGGTACGTGGACGGCATCCAGAGCATGGGACAACCGCTCCGCGACCTTCAAACGGCCTTTATCGGCAAGCCGTTCCGTTTCGAGGCCCTATTGCATCGCTTACGTGAATTGCTCGATTCCGCCGGCGCCCCCACCGCCAAACCGACCGGGGAGGAATGAGGGGACGTAACGTGCACGATGCAGGCCCATGAGGATCTGGCGGTCCAATAAAGACTCAAATATGGAAGAATCCCCAGCACCTTTGATAAACGCCATAGTAAATCAAACGATAATTTACTTCCACTCCACGTACCGGCCTTCCCGAACCTGATACACGGCGAAGCCCACGCCGATGGCATCCCCCCGTGCGTCGAACTTGATCGGCCCCAATTCGGTGTCCACCCACTCGCCGCGCAGCATTTCGGCCATTTTGCTCAGATTCCGATCCCCGCCGGCCAGGTTCACGGCGTTGAGCATGGCCCTGGAGGCCGCCGCGCCGGTCAGGTAAAAGGCGCCGGGGTCATCGCCGTATTTCAGTTTATGCGCTCGAACCGCCTCGATGGCCAGCGGATGGCGGGAAACGTCCAGGGGCGCGGTGGCGTACACTCCTTCGGCGAATGTACCGGCGGTCCGGACAAAGGTTTCGTCCTTCACGCCGTCATCGGAAATGAAGGGAATGGTTACCCTTGCTTTTCTGAGGGCGGTGATCAGCCGGGCGGCTTCGGGATGATATCCGCCGTAAATCAACGCCTGAGCTCCGGACCGCCCGACAATGCGGGCCACGTTGGCGTAATCCGGAATTCCTTCGGGCACGGCCATGAAGGAGACCAGTTCCATTTCCTTATCGGCCATGACGAACTGTTGGACAAACTCGGCCAGGCCTTTGCCGTACGATCCGCCATCGTGGAGAACGGCCAGCTTCATCCAACCGTTTTTTTTGGCGAAATCCACCTCCAGGCGGGCCTGGGCGTCGTCCGACGATATGGTTCTGAAAAAATTGGGGTATTTGCGGCTTTGGGTCAGCGGCGGATTGGTGGCCGAAGGGGAAATCACCAGAGCATCGGCCTCGTTGTAAATATCCAGGGCGGCCCAGGTGGCTCCGGAACAGATATGCCCCATGACCAGGCGGACCCCATCGTCCACCAGCCGCTTGGCGGCGGCCGGCGCCAGGGCCGGATCGCATTGTTCGTCGGCGGGGATAACGCGGATGGTCCCGATTTTCGGGAGGCCGCCTTGGGCGTTGAACAAGTCCGCGATGTATTCGGCTCCGCGAAGGGAGGAAATGCCGTAGCTGGCCTTGTCTCCGGTCAGGGATCCGGCCACGCCCAATTTGATTTCCTGGGCCATGGCGGGGCCTGTCAAAGCCAGGACGAACAACAAGGTCAGAATCGGGATGGGCCGCCAGGGATTCTTGGTCATGCCGCTCCCTCCACGGTGAAACAGGAACAACATCGGTCCTGGTTTTTTCGGTGCGCGAAAAGGCGAAAAAGGTAAAGGGGATACCCGGAAACCCCGGCACGGTTCCGCCAGGCTGTTTCCGGGATCGAGCGAACCTTGGTCTCCGCGCCGGGTTCACCCGGTTGCCGGGGGCGTTTATCCCTCCATTCATTCCCCTGAAAAGGGTCCGGCGTCAAGAGCCTTTTTCGGGAAAGAGGCCCCCTGATGAAAGGGTAAAACGGCTCCCCATCTCCTGAACGCCGATGACCGGGCCGGTTGTATCAATCCTTTGTTTCGGGCAAATGGTTCAGCAGTCTCGGCCCGGCCGTCACCACGGCCACGGGGCTGGAACTCTGGCTTCCGGGCCCGAACCGGTACGTTCCGGCCAGCCCCAACCAGGCCTTGTCCGGCGCTTGGGTCCCATCCAGGAATGCTTTAAGGGCGTCCGGTTTTCCACCCGATGTTTCCAGCCCCTGGAGCGCCAGGCGGACCGCGTCGTACGACGCCGCCATCACCCAGTCAGCGCCCTTGTGCCGTTCCCGTTCAAACTCGGCGAAAAACGAGCGGGCGGATTCCGGCGGATCGAGGGGGTCCACCGGAAGCGAGAGGTGGACGGAAAACCCCATCGCCTCCAGAAGAGGAAGGATGTCGGTTCGGCCCAAAACATGGGTTCCCAAAAGCGGAGCCTTGACTCCGGCCTGATGCAGAGCCGCCGCCGAGGCCAGGGCTTTTCGAGGCGAGGCGGCCAAAAGAACCGCGTCGGGCGGCCCGGCGCCTGGTCTCTGGACCAGCGCATCGATGCCCGGATCGTCCGGAGGAAGCACCAGGCTCCGGGCCTGGGCTCCGGCTCCGGCCGCCGCTTCGCCAAATCCCTTGGCCGCGGCCGGGCACCAGGGGGCGTCGCCCACCAGGGCCAGAGTGTTGCGGGCTTTCAACTTTTGGGCGGCAAACAGCCCCAGAGCCCGCCCCTGTTCTTCATCCGAAGCCATCAGACGGTAGAACCATCCCTGGCCGGATTCCTGAGCCTGAGGCGATCCGATCAGCGGCAGCAGGACCACGGTTCGGGTGGCCAGGTACGTGGGCCGGGCCAGCGACAGCGTGGATTCCAAGGCATGGCCGACCACCACCGGCGCCTTGCCGAAGGCCGCCAGCCCGCCGGGGCGGTAGTCCGGAGCCGTTTCATCCTGAATCACCAGCCGGGGCTTGGGTTTGATCCCGGGATGGCTTTGAAGATAATCGGCCAGGGCCATTTCCGCGCCCACGATCATGCCGTTGCCCACTCCGGCCAGGGGACCGGTCCGGGGAACCACCAGGAGAATCGGCACGGTGTCCCGCTCGGCGTCGGGTTCGGCGTCGGGCTCCTTGGAGCCGTCGCAAGCGGCGAGGGCCCAGGCCGTCAGGAAAATACAGGCCCATCCCATCAGGCGGCCCAAGCCCCGTCCGGGGCCGAAGAGGG
>JAGVGV010000555.1 GCA_020056895.1 Deltaproteobacteria bacterium | reverse complement strand
GCCGCGGCCGTGGGCGGCATCGGCACCGTGGCCGGTCCCATGCTGGGGGCCTGCCTGCTCGTCCCGCTTTCGGAAATCCTTCGGGAATTCGGCGGTCTAAGAACCGTGATCTACGCGGTATTGCTGGTGGTCTTCACCGTGGGCCTGCCCGAGGGCGTGTTCCATTTTCTCCGGCGCAAATACCACCAGTTCGAACGGTGGACCGAGGTGGAGGGATGAAAGGCGATCCGTTGCTCGATGTTACCGGCCTATCCAAGTCCTTCGGCGGAGTCAAGGCCGTGGACGGCATCGATTTCCAGTTGAAGGAAAACGAGGTGATGGGCGTGATCGGCCCCAATGGTTCGGGCAAAACCACCCTGGTGAATCTGTTGACCGGGTTCGTGACGCCGGATAGCGGCCGGATCCAGTACCGCGGCCAGGATATCGCCGGCCTGCCGCCCTACCAGGTGGCGGATCGGGGCGTGGCCCGTTCGTTCCAGATGGTCAAACCCTTTTACGCCCTTTCGGCCTTCAAAAACCTGGTGGTGCCCCTTCAAAGCCCCCGAGTCCGCCGGCTGACCGGCGGCAAATTCGGCGACCGGGACGCGGTGGCCAAGGACCTTTTGGAAGAGGTGGGCTTCGAGCGGGATTCTTCGGTCATCACCCAGACTGCCAGCAGTCTGCCGCATGGGTATCTGAAAAGGTTGGAACTGGCCAAGTGCATCGCCTTGCAACCGGACCTCTTTGTCCTCGATGAGCTTTTTTCGGGGCTCAGCCTGGCCGAAGTGGCCGGTATCGTGCCCGTGATTGAAAAGCTGGTCGCGGGCGGGGCCACCATCATCATGGTCGAACATCGGTTGCGGGAACTGTTCCGCATCGCCGACCGGGTGATGGTGCTCAATTTCGGGTGCAAGATCGCCGAAGGCCCGCCCGAAACGGTCATGGAAGCCCCGGAAGTCCGGAGCGCGTACTTGGGTTCGGAAGCGGAGGGCTGATCCATGTTGAGCGTTCACAACCTGTTGGTTTTTTACGAAAACGCCCTGGGCTTGAACGATTTTTCCATGGAGGTTCAGCCGGGCATGATCGTGGGCGTGATCGGTTCGAACAGCGCGGGCAAGACCACGCTGCTCAACACCTTGTCCGGTCTGATCCTGGACATTCAGCTCAAGGAGCGGCGAAAGGGCGGGGAGCGGATCACCGTAGTGGGCCAGGTGCTGTTCGAAGGCCGGGACATCAGCCAGGACCCGCCGTACATCCGGGCTCGGAACGGGATTGTGCTCTGCCGCGAACGGCACCCGGTGTTTCCGGATTCGACCGTGGTGGAAAATTTGCGAATTTCCGGATACCTGCGCCAAAGAGCGGACATCCGGAAAGGCATGGACCTGGCCTTTGACCTGTTCCCCAACCTGGCCCGGTGGAAGCGGCGGAAAGCCGGTTTTCTTTCCGGCGGCGAGCAGCAGATGCTGGCCATCGCCATGGCCATGATGGTCGGTCCTCGGCTGCTCTTGCTGGATGAACCCCTTTTGGGCCTCAGCCCGGCCATGCAAAGCCAGCTCGTTCAGGCCATCAAGGACATCCGGCGGCAGACCGGAGTCACCCTCGTTATCGCCGAACAGTTCGCCCGGCCGCTTCTGCCCATGCTCGATTTCACCTACGTGATCGAAAACGGCATGCTGACGCTTACGGGAACCGGCCCGGAACTGATCGAGAACCCCGAGATCAAATCCGCCTATTTCGGCGTGTAACCGGGAGGCGCGAGACTCATGACCGACCTGGATTTCAAAGGCCTGTCCATTCCCGAAAGCTTTGATCGGACCGCGGCCCGGTACCCGGACAAGACGGCGGTGGTGTATTTGGGCACGAATTTTTCTTACAAGCGCATCCGTGAGCTTTCGGATCGGTTCGCCGCCGGCTTGAAGGCCAAGGGCTTTCCCCGGGCCAGCGGCCGGGTGGTGATGTACCTGCCCAATTCCATCCAATGGGTCATCGCCTGGCTGGGGGTGCTCAAAGCGGGGGGAACGGCCGCGCCCATCACCCCCATCTATACGCCTTTCGACCTCGAATACATCGCCGTGGATACCGAAGCCGAAGCCGTGGTCTGTTCGGACCGGAACTATGGGTACGTCACCCGGGTTCTGCCCAACACCGGCCTGAAACTGGTGATCGTGAGCAACATGGCGGATATTCTGCCGGCGTACAAACGATTTTTCGGCTGGGCGTTCGACCGGGTGCCTCGAGGCAAGGTGGGCCGGGCCGACCACACCGTTTTGTTCCCCCAATTCCTTCGGGAAGCGCCGTCATCTAACTCAAAAACCACCGTAGACCCAAAGGGCGCCGCCCAGATTCTCTATACCGGCGGCACCACCAAGCATCCCAAAGGAGTGCCCATTCCCCACGAAATGGTCCTGGCCTGCGCTCACGAACAGATTTCCGTTTCCTCCGCCCTTTTTCCCCTGGACCAGAACGTCATCATGGGGTCGGCCCCCATGTTCCACATCCTGGGCCAGACCACCTTTTTGGGCGCCATTCTGCTCCACGGCGGAACCATCGTCATCCAGCCCCGGGTGAACATCGATGCCCTCCTGGACGCGGTCCAGCAATACCGGGCCCGCACCATGATCGGCGTCCCCAGCCTGTTCCGCATGATCATCGAACACGACCGGCTGGACCAGTACGACATCAGCTCCCTGGTATACAGCTTTTCCGGCGGCGATGTACTGCCTCAGGACCTGGCCGACCGCTGGAAGGAACGCTTCGGAAAGCCCATTTACAACGGGTACGGCGCCAGCGAAACCGTGGGCGGGGTGGCCATGAGCCGCCCCGGGGATGACATTCCCGCCGGCAGCATGGGCCGCGTACTCAAGAGCAAGAACATTCTGCTGATGGGCGCCGATATGGAACCCGTGGAACCGGGCCAGCCGGGCGAAATTTGGGTCCATTCCGATCCCATGGTGTTTGAATACTGGAAAAAACCGGAAGAAACAGCCGCGGCCTTCGTGGAGATCGACGGTAAAAAATATTACCGGACGGCGGATGTGGTTCGGATGGACGAAAACGGGTACCTTTTCTTCGTGGACCGCACCGTGGACACGATCAAGCACAAAGGCTACCGCGTTTCGGCTTCCGAAATCGAAAGCGTTTTGCAGGACCACGCCGCCGTGGTGGCCGCCTGCGTGATCGGCATTCCGGACGAAAAGGTGGGGGAACGGATCAAGGCCTTCGTGGTGCTGAAAAAGGACGTGAAAGGCATTACCGGGTACGATCTCATCACCTTTTGCCGGAAAAGGCTGGTGAACTACAAGGTGCCGCACTACGTGGAATTTCGGGACATGCTGCCCAAGTCCAAGGTGGGCAAGATGTTAAGAAGGGAAATCCGCGCCGAAGAACGACGGCGGGTGCAGAAATAACCCCGGGGTCCCAGGGACCCCCAACCGAACCCCGGTTTGTTGGCCGGTTTTCGAGGTGACCGATGAACATTGCATGCAACCTGGTGTTTACCGCCCGGTTCCATCCGGACCGGCCGGTTTTGCTGGAAGAAAACGCCGTTTGCACCTATAGCGAATTGAACGCCGAAAGCGACCGGGCGGCCGCCGCGCTGGCCGCCCGAGGGTTCCGGCCTGGGGACCGGGCCGCCATCTGCCTGCCCAACGGCCGGATGTGGGTGGCCGCGTACTACGGCATCATCAAGGCCGGCGGCACGGCGGTCACGCTGTTCGCCGGCATGCCCGCCGGTGAATTGAAAGTGGTATTGGATGACAGCCAACCCAAAATCCTGTTCACCACCGGCGACAAGCCGGCCGGGCTGGGCGACCGGAAAGACCGGCCGTACCTGGAAACCATCGTGGCGCCGAACGGGGATCTGACCTGGGACGCCTTCATGGAAGGGGCTCCGAAAGGGTTTGAAACGGTCGAACGGGACCGGGACGACATCGCCGCCATCCTTTATACCGGCGGCACCACCGGAGCGCCCAAAGGGGTGATGCTCAGCCACGAAAACATCATGACTTCGGCTCAGAACGGAGCCATGTACGAACGGTCCACGGAAAACGACCGGGCCTTGTGTTTCCTGCCGCTCCACCACGTGTTCGGCCAGGTCCACATCCTGAATGCCGCCATCTTTTCCGCCGGCTCCGTGGTCCTGATGAACGGCTTTCTGCTGGACAAGGTCATGGACGCCGTGCCCCGGCTGAAAGTGACCAAGTTTTACGCCGTGCCCACGGTCTACATGCGGCTGGTGACCCTGCCGGACATCCGCCAGCGGCTGGCCTCGGTCCGGTATTGCTTTTCCGCCGCCGCCAGCATGGCTCGGGAATTGGTCCGGGCCTGGAACGAGGCCACGGGTCTGAACATTTTCGAAGCGTACGGCCTGACCGAAAGTTCGGCCATCGCCACGTACAACCACTATTACCGGCACAAGATCGGGTCCGTGGGCACGCCGGTGGGGTCCATCGAAGCGGCCATTCTGGACACTTCCGGCCAGCCGCTGGAAACGGGCCGCGAAGGCGAAATCTGCCTTAGGGGCCCCAGCATCATGAAGGGCTATTTCAACCGGCCCCAGGAAACCCGGGCCGCCTTCTGGGGGCCCTGGTTCCGGTCCGGCGATATTGGCCTGATGGACGAGGAAGGGTACCTGTTCATCGTGGACCGCCTGAAAGACATGATCATCACCGGCGGTGAAAACGTGTATCCCCGCGAGGTCGAGGAGCAGCTTTACTTGTTGGACGAAGTGGAGGAATGCGCCGTGGTGGGCCTGCCCGATCCGGAATACGGTGAGCGGGTGGTGGCCATGATCCGAACGAGGCCGGGAACCGAACTGGCGGCCGACAAGGTGAAGAAGCATCTCAAGGAACGGCTGTCCGGATACAAGGTGCCCAAGGACTACCACATCAGCCGGGACGAATTCCCCCGGTCGCCGGCCGGCAAGATATTGAAAAGGGAAATTCGCAAGCAACTGGCTTCGGAGCCGGGCGCGGAAGCGAAACGGTAAACGCCCGATTCTGCCGGCGGCCTTTGGTGACGTTTCAGGGGGGCTGGTTCTTCGAGGGGTGGGGCACGGTCCCGACCCGAATGTGGATTCAAGGCCATGCCTCGGATCACGAGGGAAACAGGAACTGAACTTGGCCCGGTAGTGGATCGCTCGTGGCCAGGTGATGGCCCGGCATCTTTTTAGGAGGTCAAGTTGTTCTTTCCCCTCGCCCCCCTGGGGGAGAGGGCGGGGTGAGGGGGTTCCGACGAAAATGTCCGCCCTCAACCCTGTTCATGCCCCACCAGACTCGTTGGCATCCGTTCAAGATAGAGGGGGTGTTCCGCACCCCCCATCGGTTTTTTACCACCCAATGAAAAAGGGAACGAACCATGGCCTTGCCGCCGGAATACCAGACCGAGGAACACCGTATTTTTCGGGAATCCTTCCGCCGCTTCGTGGCGGCCGAAGTCACCCCCCACGTGGACGAATGGGAAGCGGCCTGCGCGGCGCCGAGATCCCTCTGGCTGAAAATGGGCGAACAGGGGTTCCTTTGCCCCTGGATCCCGGAAGAATACGGCGGCCTTGGGTTGGGGTTCGAATATTCGGTGATTATCAACGAAGAGCTGATCCGGGGCGACGGATTCGGCGTGGGCGTGCCGCTCCATAGCGACGTGGCCGCGCCGTACCTGGCGGCGTACGGGACTCCGGAAGCCAAAGCCGCGTGGCTGCCCGACTGCGTGACCGGCCGCGTGGTTACCGCCGTGGGGTTCACCGAACCCGAAGCCGGCAGCGACCTGGCCGCCATCCGGACCACGGCCGTCCGGGATGGCGATCATTACATATTGAACGGCCAGAAAACCTTCATCACCAACGGATATTTCGCCGACGTGATCGTCACGGCGGTGAAAACCGACCCGGCCGCCGGCCACAAGGGCGTGAGCCTGATTCTGGTGCACAAGGACGATCCCGGGTTCAGCCGGGGCGCCAAGCTCCGCAAAATGGGCTACCACATGCAGGACACGGCCGAACTGTTTTTCACCGACTGCCGCGTGCCGGCCTGGCGGCTGTTGGGCGAAGAAAACCGGGGGTTCCGGTACCTGATGGAAAAACTGCAGCAGGAACGGCTGGAAGTATCGATCAAGTGCCAGGTGATGGCCGAGGAATGCTTCAAGGAAGGGATCGAGTACGCCAAGACCCGCCGCGTCTTCGGCAAGGCCGTGGGGGAACACCAGGCCAACGCCTTCCGGCTGGCGGAAATGGCCACGGAGATCGAACTGGGCCGCACCTTCCTCGATTCGGTGATCGTTTCCCACCTACGGGGGGAAAACGTGGTCCAAAAGGTATCCATGGCCAAGCTGTGGCTGGGGGAGATGGTCAACCGGATGGCGTACCAGGCTCTCCAGCTTCACGGCGGGTATGGGTACATGGAGGAATACCGCATCTGCCGCTTGACCCGGGATGTTCGGGCCCTGTCCATTTTCGCCGGCACAAGCGAGATCATGAAACGGATCATCAGCGGGAATCTTGGGCTCCGGTCGGGGTGAGGGGATAGCGATGGGGGCTAGTCAGGTGTCTCGAATTTTTACCATGATCCGAACGGATGGAGGCCGGAAGCCCATTCTCGAATGACCCCAAAGGGTCTCCGGTAGGCTTCCCGGCCTCCGGTTTCCTCCCCGGTTCACGGTATCGGACCGCCGGTCAGGCGGACTTTTGCATCGGCGCGTGAAGGCCCGAGGCGGTGATCTTGTCCTGGGCGCTCAGCAACAGGTGCTCGGTCGACTCCCAGGAGATGCATTCATCCGTTATGGACACGCCGTATTCGAGCTTGGAAAAGTCCTGATTGAATTTCTGATTGCCTTCGCGCAGGTTGCTTTCCAGCATCAGCCCGACGATGGCCTCGCTGCCGTTGATGATCTGATCGATCACGCTGCGCCAGACGATGGCCTGTCCTTGGTGTTTTTTATGGCAGTTGGCATGGGAACAATCCACTATGATCGCTTCGGGCAACCCTTTTTCGATCAACTTCAGCCGGACTTCCTCAATGCTGATGGGATCGTAATTGGGCCGCCTTCCGCCCCGCAGGACAACGTGGCCCCAGGGGTTTCCGTTGGTTTGGACGACGGCCGTCCGGCCGTCCCGGTCGATGCCCAAAAAGGCCTGGGGGGCTCGGGCGGCCACCAGGGCGTTGATGGCCGAGGACACGCCGCCCTCCGTGCCGTTCTTGAAACCAACGGGCATGGACAGGCCGGAAGCCATTTCCCGGTGCGTCTGGGATTCGGTGGTCCGGGCGCCGATGGCCGACCAGCAGATCAGGTCGGCGATGTACTGTGGGGTGATGGGGTCCAGCATTTCGGTGGCGGTGGGCAGGCCCAGTTCGGATATATCCATCAGCAAGGTCCGAGCCTTCCGAAGGCCGGCCTGCATGTCATACGCGCCGTCCAGAGTGGGGTCGGAGATCAGCCCCTTCCAGCCCACCGTGGAGCGGGGTTTTTCAAAATAGACTCTCATCACCAGAAAGAAAGCGTCCTCCACTTTTTTCTGGAGCCCGGCCAAGCGTTTGGCGTATTCCAGGGCGGCCTTTTCGTCATGGATGGAGCAGGGGCCTACGATCACCAGCAGGCGGGGGTCTTTCTTGTCGATAACATCCTGAATAATCTGCCGGCTGGTGATGACGGTCGCCTCCGCCTTGGGCGTCAGGGGCAGTTCCCGGGCCAATTGTCTGGGCGGCATGAGGGGAATGTAATTCCCGACCCGGATGTCTTCGGTGCGCGATGTCATCATGGTTATTTCCTTTCAATCCGTCAGGACCTTTCGGTCTGAATGCCTGTGTTGAGATGTTTGCGAAAGCCGGCCCTCTGGTGGCTCCCGGCCGGGCAAGAGAAGCGGCGACGCCCATTGGGAAAGCCGCGGCCCAAAAACAAAAGCCGCGAGGTTCGGTCACCCCGCGGCTTTTGTTGAAAGTATTGAGCAATCAGGCAACCGCGGGCGGACCGATACCTCCAAAGTAATAGCCAAAATAAAAATACCGGCGTCCGTGGTTGTCGTGCATGGAAACGTCCACCTCTTTCTTTTCTAGTCCCCGATGTTAGTCCCGGTCCCGTTTTTTGTCAAGCCTCATTTTAAGCACGCGGTAATCCTTCAGTTTCGGGGGGCATGTTGAGACAGCCCGATTTTAGCCGGCCATCTCCACCCTCTCATTCTGTCCTCTCCCGGTGGGCAGGGCGCAGCCCTGACCCGAATTCGTATCCGGGGCTATACCCCGCGGTCCAGGGGAGTGAGGAAAGAAAATTTGGCCCGGCTGGCAAGGCCGCTCCGCTTTCGAGTGGAGTGAGGAAAAGGAATTTGACCTGCGAACGGTTCATAGCGATCGGAAGGCGGTCTGGCGCCTCTTAAATGGGTCAAGTTATTTGGCTCTTCGCTGTTTTGAATGGGTGAATAGTAGAAGTGAAAGAGAAAAAAAAGGGCGACCACTATGCCCTATCCACAAAATGATGTATTATATCAAATTATTATGGA
Source organism: Deltaproteobacteria bacterium (assembly GCA_020056895.1). Taxonomy (GTDB): domain Bacteria; phylum Desulfobacterota; class Desulfarculia; order Adiutricales; family JAGVGV01; genus JAGVGV01. The sequence goes on along the minus strand of JAGVGV010000555.1, from coordinate 215 downwards.
TGCGACCGACAACGAGTTTCTTTTTTCTTTCACTTCTGGTCTTCTCCCGGCCCCCAGTTACCCACACCAAACAGCGAAGAACCAAAAAACGCCAATGGGCCGCCTTACGGCGGCCCCCGGGTAGTGCGGACGGGTTGATGGTTAAACGGTCAGTTTCACCTTGGCCGTGACCGGACCCTTTTGCGGACCGAAGGAGATGGCCTTGAGCGCGGCTT
>JAGVGV010000633.1 GCA_020056895.1 Deltaproteobacteria bacterium | reverse complement strand
GGCTGGAACCCTCCAGAACGATCCTGCCGGTTTCCAGCACGTAATTCCGTTTGGCCAAACTCAGGGCCAGATTGGCGTTTTGCTCGATCAACAGGATGGACATGCCCTCATCGGCGATCCGCCGGATGATGACCCCCACTTCCTCGGTCAAAATGGGGGAGAGCCCCAGGGATGGCTCGTCCAGAAGCAACAATTTGGGCTTGGACATCAACCCGCGGCCGATGGCCACCATCTGCTGCTCCCCGCCGCTCAGTTGGGAGGCCTTGCGGGACCGGGCCCGGCGCAGAACCGGGAAATAGCCGTAGATCCATTCCAGGTCCTTGTCCAGCTTATCCGTATCCCGGCGCAGATGGGCCCCGGTCAACAGGTTGTCCAGAACGCTCATGTCCAAAAAAAGCTGTTTTCCTTCCGGAACGTGGCCAAGGCCCATCTGGACGATTTTTTCCGGTTCCAGCCCGTCGATCCGCCGGCCTTCGAAAAGAATTTCGCCGCCGGCGACCGGGACCAGACCGGAGATGGCCTTGAGGGTGGTGCTTTTGCCCGCGCCGTTGGCCCCGATCAGGCTGGTGATGCAGCCTTTGTCCACGGTCAGGGAGATCCCCTTGAGGGCCCGGACGCCGCCGTACTGCACCATCACGTTTCTCAAAGTGAGCATACGCCGCTCGTTCCGCCCAGGTAGGCCTCGATCACGTCCTGAGAGGAGCAGACGTCCCGGGCCGTGCCTTCGGCGATTTTGTTGCCGAAATTGATGCAGGTGATCCGGTCGCAGGTGCTCATGACCGCCTTCATGTCGTGCTCCACCAAAAGGACCGTGATGCCCAGGTCCCTCAACCGCCGGATCCGGTCCATGGTTTGGGCGGTTTCGGTGGGGTTCATCCCGCCCACGGGCTCGTCCAGGAGAATCATCTTGGGGTTGGTGGCCAGGGCGTTGGAAATGCCCAGGGCGCACTGGTGGCCGTGGGGCAGTTCGCCGGCCAGTTCGTTCGCCCGTTCGGCCATGCCCATGAATTCGAGCAGTTCCATGGCCCGGAACTCAACGGCCTTTTCCCGCCGCCTGGTCCGGGCGGTCCGCCAGAACTGACGCCAAAGCCCCACCCTCAGGTGGAGATGGCAGGCCATGACCACGTTTTCCAGGGCCGTCATCTCCTTAAAGAGGGTCGTCAGTTGAAAGGTGCGGGCCAGACCCCGACGGGCCACCGCATGGGGCGGCAGGTCGGTGATGTCTTCACCCTGAAAGAAAACCGAACCCCGGCTGGGGGGGATGAACCCTGTGATCAGGTTGAAGATGGTGGTTTTGCCCGAACCGTTCGGTCCGATGAGGCCCCGGATTTCGCCCGGCTCCACGGTCAGGTCGATCCGGTTGACGGCCACCAGGCGGCCGAAATCCTTGCCCAGGTTTTTAAGTTGCAAAAGGGCCACGAGACGGTTCTCCGATGAAAGGCCGGGCCGCGATCCGGCGGCGCCGGGGTGATGGGGCTAATGCCGGGGTTCATCCCCGGCGGCGAATCTCTGCCGATCCAGCCAGGGCGTAAAACGATGGCCAAGACCTTCCAGACCTTCGGGAAAAAAGATCAGGGTCAGGATGATGATCGTGCCGAAGATCATGGGCACCCATTCGAACAGAGGTTTGAGCAGTTCGCTCAGGAAGGTCAGAACCACCACGCCCAGGATGGGCCCGTGAAAGGTCCTCGTCCCTCCGAAGACCACCCAGACCAGCAAATACAGGGTGGTGACGAAACCGAACTGCGCCGGAACCACGGCCCAGAGCCGATGGGCGAGGAGAACTCCGGCCACGCCGGCGAAAAACGAGCCGATGGTGAAGGCCAGCATTTTATAAAACGTCACGTTGATGCCCAGGCTGCGGGACAAGTCGGCGTTCATGCTGATGGCTTTGAAGGTGTGGCCAATCCTGGACCGGTCCAGGCGGAACATGATCAGAAGGCAGAGCGCGGTGATCACCAAGGCAAGGTAGTAGTAGGGGATCGGCGCGCTGAGGTCCACGGACGAAAAGAATTCCGGGACCGGGATGTTCGTCAGGCCCTTGTGGCCGCCAAAGGGGGTTTTGAACCGGGTCCAGCATAGTCGCAAAGAATCGCCGGCGGCGAAGGAGGCCACGAAAAAGGCGAAGCCCGTGGTTCTGGCCAGGGGATAGCTGAGGATGAAGGCCATGACGGCCGCGGCCAGTCCGGACAGGGGCAGGGAAATCCAGAAGGGAACGCCCAGACCCGCGGTCAGAAGGGCGGTGGCGTACGCCCCGCAGCCCATCATGGGCACGTGGGCCAGGGACCAGCCGCCGGTGGTGGTGATCAGACGGAAGCTGACCACCAAAATGATGTCGATCAGCAACAGGATCAGGACCTCCACCTGATAGGTCCGGACCATGTACGGCAGAACGATCAGGACGGCCCCGAGGATCATCAGCCAGCCGATCCACCGGAAATTGTCCACGATATAGACCAGAATACGCCTAATCATGCCCCATCACCCCCTCGGGCCGGAGGGCCAGCAGGAAGAGCATCACCAGGGCGTTCACCAGGTCGGCCACGGTGGAATCGATCCAGGTGGTGATGACCGTGGTCAGGAAACCGAAGAGCAGGGCCGCGTAGATGCTGCCCTTGATGTTGCCGGGGCCGCCGACGATGACGACCACGAAGGCCGTCCAGACCACCGAATGGCCCATGTACGGGTGAACGGACATGATGGGGGCCATCAAGGCTCCGGCCGCGCCGGCCATGGCCGACCCCAGGAGCATGGCCACGGCGGCGCATTTTTTGGGGCTGATGCCCTGAAGCGCGGCGGCATCCGGATTCAGGGCCGAAGCCCTCAAGGCCCGGCCGATGCGGAAACGGTCCAGGAAAACCCACAAGGCGCCCAGAAGCAGGATCGTGACCGGGATGACGATGAACCGCTGCCAACTGGTGGAGACCCCGCCGAGGTTCAGAATTTCAGGAAAGGCGGCCGGAACCGGCTTCATCTTGCCCAGACCCCAGATTTTGACCACCGCCACCTGGAGAATGAAGACCAAGCCCACCGACATGATGAAACCGCTCAAGACCTGCCCATGGGCCTGCCGAAAGATCAGCCGTTCCGAAATCAAACCCAACAACCCCACCAGGACGATGGCCGCCGCCACCGCCAGGAAGAACGGCCATTGGAGTTTGGCGAAGAGAATCCAGACCGTGTACGCGCCCAGCATGTAGAATTCGCCATGGGCGAAATTCACGATGTGCATCACCCCGAAAACCAGGCTCAGGCCCACGGCGATCAAAGCGTAAAAGGAACTGGTCATCAGGCCGTTCAGGATCGTTTGAAACAGAAACTCCATACCGTATCCTTGCCGGCCAGGAGGCCGGGGAGACGAAGCGCCCCGCGAAAGCGGCCGGGCCGATCAGCATCCCCGGGTCGAGGGGGCCGGCCGATCTTCGGCGGCCGACGGATCGGGTCCATTCTTGATGAATGGCGGATTCCGCCGGCCGCCCCGGGATTATTGGTACGTCTTGATGTTCCAGGCCTTCAGGGTGTCGAACAGTATCTGTTTCTTTTTGGCGTCCTTCAACCAGTCAAAGAGGTTCTTGTACGCCACGATGGCCGGCTTGCCGCCGTGGATCTCCGTGATCGGCCAGGTGGGAACCAGAAGGTTGTCGTTGCCGAAGGTTTCCTTGCCGAACCATTTTCCCGGCCCGAACGAGTGGGGCACGGTGTCGGCCGCCTTCAAGGCCTTGAACACGTCTTCCGACTTGACCGAACCGGCCTTCTGGGCGCCGTACGCCCAGACATCCAAGGCGCCCATGTATTCCCAAACGATCTCCGAAAAGGAGTGGTCGGGATAGCGTTTCTTCCATTCCGCCCAAAAGTCGTGGTGGTCCTTGGTCAGCTTGGGATCGTCGAAATCCGGGAAGCCCGAGACCGCGCCTTCCATGAATTCCTTGGGCACCTTGGCCAGAATGGCGCCGAAATCCCAGCAGGCCGAGGTGATGATGCCCCGCCACCCTTGGGTGTAAGCCTGTTCACAGATCAGGGCCTGGAATTCGGGATAAGAAGCGCCCATGCTGATGATGTCCGGTTTCTTTTCCAAAACGGCGGTGATGATGGGGGCGAAATCCGTGGTGCTGACCCCGAAGGCCTTCGAGTACACCACGTCGATCCCCGCGGCCTTGAACCCGGCTTCGGACCAGGCGATGGCCGCCAGGCCGATCTCGTCATCCTGGGAAATGATGGCCGCCTTCTTGGCCTTGGGATGGGCGTCGGCGATGTATTCGGTGTGTAGCAGGTGATACGCCGGGAAATTGTCCGTCACGTCCATCAGATAGGGCCGATCCGGGGCGATATCCGATGCGATCAGGACAAAACACATGATTTTTTCCTTGCTCAAAAACGGCTGGGTCGGCGGCGTGGTGGCTCCGCCGAGCATCAAGATGGCCACGACCTTGTCTTCCAGAACCAGCTTTTTCACCCCCACCAGGGCCTTGGCCCCGTCGCCTTCGTCATCGTACTTGACGATCTCGATCTTGTAGGTTTTGTCCCCCACCTTCAGGCCGCCGGCGGCGTTGACCTTGTCCACCCAGATGCTGGTCCCTTCCAAGCCCGGCAGCCCCCAGGCCGCGGCCGGTCCGGACAGCGGGGCGCAATACCCGATCTTGACCGTCTCCTCGGCCGCCCAGGCCTCCTGGAGCCCCAAGCTAAAAAGGCTGAAGACCGCCAACAGCGCCAGGCCCATCCACACCTTCCTGGTCATCTCCTCCTTCTCCTTTCCCCAACATGGTTGTTCCGGAGACCCGATAAGGTTCACCCGCCTTCGCCGATCAACTGATCGCCCTGCCCTTTTCGGACCAGGAACCGGCTCGGGCCCGGCCGGCCGTCACGCGGCGTCTCCAGAGGACCCCAGTTCCCCCCAAACGGTCCGACCGCCCGATTGGACTTCATAACCAGTCAATTCGCCCTCCAGCCCTTCCCGCGCCAGTTCGAAAATGAAATCCCTTAACGCCGCGGGCTGGAGCTTCAGCACCAGCGCATGAGCCGACGGACCGATCGAACCGATCCGGCCCTGTTCGTCGAAACCGACTTCCTCCAAAATCCTCATTTTATGGGCTGTTAGGGCCAAAAGCAGTTTTCCGCGGCTTTGGGGGCCGGCCGGTTTCAGGACGAGATACGCGGCCTCGGGGTCCATTTTCGCCAGATAGGCATCAAAATCGGAAGCGGCCACGAACACCTCGCGGGAATGCGGTTCGCGGAAAAGATCGATCCCCGGGGAGTCCGATTCCGGAAGGCCCCGTTCCTGATTCAGGAAGATGGCTTGGTGACGACGCCCTTGTCAGGGCAACATCCGTGCCAGGGCGGGGAAATGAGGGCCTGGAGGTTTCATGGGGCTGAAATGATTGGGGATACGAGAAAAAAGCGAAAGCGGGTGGTTCGACCGGTTGGGGGGCTTGTTATGCGGATTTGGATAAGGACGGCGAAAAAGCACTGAAAAAGAACGGGACAATGGGGAAAAAGGCAATAAAAATGGATGGATAACCGAATTATACAGAATTGACCGCCTGATTCGGTTTTGGAATGGAGCGGTCAGGGATCGCCTTCAAGGCCCCGGGCGCCGATTATTTGCGCAGTTTGCGGGCCACGGTGGATTGGCTGACGCCCAACACCCGGGCGGCCCGGGCCTGAGTGCCCTGTTCCTGAACGATCCCTTCGATCAAGGCCTGTTCGTACTCGCGGACCGCCTCGGTCAGGCTCCGGCCCCGAGGCAGGCGGGGGCGCGGGTCCGTGGGGGGGCCGATCCGTTGGGGCAGGTCGGTCCGTTCGATCACCGGACCCAAAGTCATGACCACCAGACGCTCCACCAGGTTTTCCAGTTCCCG
>JAGVGV010000500.1 GCA_020056895.1 Deltaproteobacteria bacterium | reverse complement strand
GATCGTCCCGGCCTGCCGGAGCGGTTAAGCCCAAACGTTCCATTTTCTGGTACAGGGCTTTCCGGCTGATGCCTAGTTGCTTGGCCGCCCGGCTTTTGTTCCCTTCGCATTGCGCCAGGGCCTGACGAATGCATTCCCGCTCCATGTCTTTCAGGCGGCCTTCCCCGACCTCCACGCCGGGAACTGGGGGAAGGGCGCCGTTCCCGGCCGGAGGCCGGGCCGGGTCCGGCTGGAACCGGGCGGGGAGATCCTCCAGCGTCAACATTTCCTGGCGGGCCAGAATCACGGCCCGGGCCAGCACGTTTTCCATTTCCCTCACGTTCCCGGGCCAGGAATAGTCGAGCATGGCCTGGAGGGCCGAGGTATCGATCCGGTCGATTTTCTTGGCGTACTGCCGGCTGTAGAGCTTGCGGAAGTGGTCCGCCAGAAGGGGCAGGTCCTCCTTCCGTTCCCGAAGGGGCGGCAGGTGGAGGGCGATAACGTCGATCCGGTATAAAAGGTCCGCCAGAAACCGGCCGGCCGAAATCCGTTCGGCCAAAGACATGTTGGTGGCGGAAACAAGGCGCACGTCCACCTGGCGGGAGACCGACCCGCCCACGGGTTCGAAAGTCTGATTCTGAAGGAAACGAAGCAACTTGGCCTGTAGCGGGAGGCTCATGTGGCCGATTTCATCCAGGAACAAGGTCCCTCCGTCCGCCGCTTCCAGCCGGCCCTTTTTGTCGGCCACGGCGCCGGTGAAGGCCCCTTTCAGGTGGCCGAACAGTTCCGCTTCCAGAAGGCTTTCGGTCAGGGCGGCGCAGTTGATGCAGACCATGGGCCGGCCTTTGCGGCGGCTTTCGGCGTGGAGTGCTTCGGCCAAAAGTTCCTTGCCCGTGCCGGTTTCGCCGTTGATCAGCACCGAAGCGTCCGTGGGCGCCACCCGCCGGACCAGGGAAAAAACTTCGCGCATGGCCCGGCCGGCGCCGATCAAGCCGTGAAACCGGGTTTCTTCGCCCACTTCCCGCCGCAGCCGGACCAGTTCCCGGCGCATTTCCCGTTCGCGCACCGCTTTTCCAGGATCAGGATCAGCTCATCGTAATCCAACGGTTTGATCAGGTAATCCGTAACCCCTTCCTTGAGGGCCTGAACGGCGGACCGGACCGACCCATACGCGGTCATGATGACGAAGGCCGGCCCAGCGCCCCGTTCCTTCATCCGGCGAAACAGTTCCAGGCCGTCCATACCGTGCATTTTCAGGTCGGCCAGCACCACGTCGATATCGGGCTGGGCCTCGAACAGGTCCAGCGCCTTTTCCCCCGATTCCGCGTTCAGGACCTGGTATCCCTCGTCCTCGAGAATGGCCGCCAGCCCTTTGAGCGACCGGATCCGGTCGTCCACCAGCAATAGCTTCCAGCGGCTCATGCCTGGCCCTCCCCCAGAGCCGATCCGAAAGTCGTTGGCTGGGCAGGCAGGTCCACCGAGGCCATCACGCCCGACCCGATCTGGTTTTCCACGGTCAATCGGCCGCCGTGGCTTTCCACGATGCCCAAGCTTAGAGGCAGCCCCAATCCGGTGCCGTCTTCCTTGGTGGTGAAAAAAGGATCGAAAATGCTGGCCAGGTGGGCGGGGTCTATCCCGGGGCCCGTATCCCGGATGGTGATCCGGGCCAGCCCCCGATCGTCCCGGGCATCCAAACCGTGGGGCAGCCAGGTGCTGGTGATGGTGATGATGCCGCCATTGGGCATGGCCTCGATGGCGTTGACCATCAGGTTCACCAGCACCTGTTCGATCTGCTTGGGGTCCATGGCCAGGGGCGGCAGTTCAGGGTCGGGCCTCTGGTACAAGGTTACCCCCGATTCCGCCGCTTTTTCCTGGAACAGGTTCAAAACCGTGGACAACAGACCGTTCAAGTCCGCCGGTTCCAACCGAGGCGGGGACTGTTTGGCGAAAAGCAGAAAATCGGTGACGAACCGGTTCAGGCGGTCGATTTCGGAATAGATCAGCTTGGAATATTCCACGATCAAGGGGTCGTCGCTCCGGCGGCGTTTCAAATGAACCATGGCCGCTTTCATGGCGTTGAGCGGGTTGCGGATTTCGTGGGCCACTCCGGCGGAAACCCGGCCCAGGGAAATAAGCTTGGCCGAACGGACCAGTTCATCCTGAGTCCTGGCCAGATCGCGCACCATCCGGTTGAACGACGCGGTCAGCTCGCCCAATTCATCCCCGGACCCGATGGGGATTTCAAGGCTCAGATCGCCATCGGAAATCCTCTGGGTGGCGGCCACCAGGCGGCGGACCGGCCGAAGCAGGTGGTACGACAATATCCCGGCCGCGGTCACGGTCAACAGCACCGTGATCGCCGCCACCTGGACCACCCGGGTCCGGACGGCCATGGCTTCCTGGTGAAGGGTTCCCATGGGCACGGTGACCGCCAGGGACCACTTTTGGGACGGGATGGGGGCGAAAACCGCTTCCTTGTCCAACCCTTGGAACCGGTAGCTCAGCCAGTCCGACCGGCCCGAGGTCATGGCTTCGAACAGGGGTTTCAGGCTGGGATCGGGCAGATGGTCCCGATCGATGGTATAGGGCGCGAAGGCGGGGTGGATGATGTTCCGGCCGGCCTGATCCAACAGGAAGGCGTAGCCTTCGGCGCCCACCCGGATGTCCTGGACAATCCGGGCGATCTGGCCGAAATCCATCTCGATGACCACGACGCCGGCCAAATGGTCCAACCCGCTGGTATAGGCTTTGGCCACGAACAGGGTGGGGCCCCGGTCGGCCGCGGGGGGGATCAGGTCTGAAAAATAAAGGCCTTGAGATCCCTGGGCGGCCCGTTGGAACACTTCGATCCATTCCGGCCGGGGGGCGCCCGAAAAGGTTCCGGCCCGGTCCAGCCCCACCAAGGGACGGCCCTGTTCGTCCAAACAAAACAACCGGCGGTACAAAGGGGTCCGGGCCAGAAAATCGCGGAAAATCTCCACAATGCTTTCCCGATGGAATTCCTCTTCCACCGACAGGCGGAAGGCCTGGGCCAGAAACAGGTCTTCCAAAACGGGCAGGCTGGCCAGGGTATCGAGGTCCATAAGGGTTTGTTCGAGCAGCCGGTTGATCCGGCCGGCCGCGGCCTCGAGAAGCAGTTGCTGTTCCTGCCGGGCCAGCCGGTTCACCCGGTCGGCCGAGGCTTCGATGGAAAAATACCCCACCACGATGATCGGCGTGACCACCAGGGGCAGTATGACGGCCAGAATTTTGATGAAAATGGATGATCGCCGGCGCATGGGGCCCCAGTACTCCGTCCGTTGGATGCTCCCCGGCCCTCGTCGAGAAGAACGGCAACGGTCGGGGACTCATCCGAACTCGATGCAATACAGCACTCTATCACAGGGATTCGTCAAGCGGGGGTGGATTCATGGAGCCGGCTTCCGTATCATCAAGAATTGGGTGGCGAAACAAGGTTCTTCACGTTTTTCAGCCTCACCTTGTCCGCGGATGAATCCCGCTCAGCTTCCTGTTTCGCCCCGCGCTTGGCATGGCGGCAAAACCGGCGCCATGATTGGGATCAAATCGTGTAGGGCACGAACATATGATTCGGAATGGCGGCGAACGGTCCGCCGGTCACGTCCGCTGCGCTGGTTTGCGGGTTGGCGGTCTGGTTGAAGGACCAAATCATCGATGGTGGAGCACCGGCAATATAGGCTCCTCGGTACACGTGCCGGTCATTCAACTGGGCTTTTTCGAACCGATAGAGCGGAAGCCCGCGGCCAAAAATCTTCATTTTCTTCTTCATTCCATCAGGCCATTTATAGTGGGCCGCGCTAACGCCGTCTTTCCAGCCAGTGACAAAACCAAGGATATAGACCGCGATGGGATTGCCCGCGCCACGGACGTGCTGGTTCAATTGTGTGAATATTCTGTCCAGATCATCGTCACTGTCACCAACCGTGATATGGGCTCCATACACCCGGTTGACATCCGTCATCACGGCGATGGCCAAACAGGAGAGCACATTGGGAAAGTAAATGGGATTCGCAAGATCGCCCATGCCGATCGTGTCTTCCAAAACGAAATTATTCGGGGTAAACCACGCTCCTGGTATGGGCGCTTGGAAGTTTTTGTGGTAATGATCGTATCTTTCAAGAGGCATGATGGTCCCTTCATGTGAAATGGCGTTGGAGAAAACGACGCCCGAACGAGCAGGTGGAGTAGTTCGTAATACCATCCGCCGAAAAGTGTGTTTCAATCACCCTCCTGACAATGGTGGTTCTGAATCAGGGAGATCGATTCCGGAGCCAGGTCATTTGAGCTCCCACAAAAATTGGAACAAGGCCTGGGCTTTGGGGAAATAGCGGATATGGTCAAGGTTGGTCCGGGATCGGACGAACGAAGGCCCCCACGTTTTGGTTACATATTCATCACTCCCCCAAATGTTGGTCTTGCCTTCGATATGGATCGAAACGATCCCGGGTCCCCGGATATCGAGGCTTAAATATCCGGCCAGCCCGATCCCGTCGGTCCTCCGGATTTCATCGATCCGCCGGTCCAGCCCTTGATTTTGGATATAAGCCCAGATCCGGGCTTCCAATTCAGGCAGGAAAGTCCGTTCAACCCGTTCATTGCCTGGAACCTTAAAGCCATTGTATTCCTTGGACAGGACCATGCGTTTCCCGTCGATCCGGGCCAGGAACCTCTGTTCGCTCGAATCCTTGCTGGTTTCTTCGAATCTGAGATCCAGGGACAGCATCAGCCCTTGGACGTCAAGCCCGTTTTTTACCGAAGCCGAGCCATTATCCGCCCATGCCCAGGGATTGGGAAACAGGAATGAAAAAGCCAAAAGCCAGGCGATCCGCAGGAATTTCATCCCGTTCCCCCCATAAAGGATCCCCTTTAAGCCCCGGCCGGTTTATTCCCCGTATATGTCAACGTCGCTTTGGTAGAGGCCCGTGTTCGTTTCGAGCTTGTACGCGGTGATGCGTTCCTTGGTAAGGGATTCGCCCACCGCCATGTAATCCGCGAAGGGGCCGTCGTATATCCCCGGCCGAGTGGAATCCGCCGCCACGTACAACCCTTCGGGCCGCCGGATAACCGTGACGGTATGCCCCCGGTGGTCGTCCACGTCCCACCAAACGGTCAGGTTCTTGGCCAGGTACCCGTTCCGGATCAGGCAATGGGTGGCGAACGAGGCCCAATGCCGGCAGACGCCCCCGCCTTTCTGGAACGTGGTCCGGTCGTCCCGGGGCCGGTCCATCGCATCCCACTGATAGCTGAACCGGTGCTTGAGATACCAGGCCGCCAGTTCGGGCGCCTGGAGCCGGTCCGTCACGGTGTCGAAATCCTTCCACCCCCGCCGAGGGTCCGGTTTCCAGGCCTGATCCAGCAGCCGGGTCAGATCATACCCGTCCACCATCCGGTTCAGAGCGGCCGCGCCTCCATCCTGAGCCCTCCAGAACAGGGCCTGAAGGGGCGCCAGGTACCGCCGCCGGTCCGGAAGCCCCACCCGGTTCATGGCCTCGAACATCCTGGCCCAGGCGTCCGGCCGGCCGGAATAAGATTGATGAATCGCCTCCAGACCAGCGATTTCCTTGGGGTCCACGCCGTCGGCCAGGTCGGGGAGCCGGCCCAGTTCACGGGCCAGGTCCGGAGCCTTTTCTCCCAACCGGGCCAAGACCTGGAGCGCCTTGGGCGGGGGCGGAGTCGTCGAATGTCCGCCCGGCGACCAACCGCCGGTGGAAAACAGGCTCGGATTGGGGGACGCGGCCGGGATGTCGTCCCGATCCAGGCCCGGGATGTACCGAAGGTCAGCGGCCGCCACCCAACGGTTCCAGGAGGCGTCGAACACCGGAAAATGGACCTGGTACCGATCCCGATCCCGCTGGATCACTTCCACCTGGCTCCAGGTCCCATGGTCCTGGATCTGGACCAGATCGCCCACCAGGTAATCGGTTCGCCGGCGGGCGGTTTCGGCGTATTCATCGGGATAGACTGGCGGGTCGGACGAAACGGCGACGGACCCCTGGGGCGGCCGGATCCGGTCCGGCCCCACCCATTCGTCCCAGGCGGCATCGTACCCGTCGTACCGAATCTGGTATTCGGTTCCTCGGGAATCCACCACCCGAGCCGGATACCAGACGCCCTCCCAGAGCACCTGAACCCGGTCTCCGGAATGGTACGGTTCCGCCCCGGCCGGCGAGGCCAGCCCCAGGCAGATACACAGCCAAACCCATGCCAGACGCCGGGCCATGGTCCTCCGATCCAACACCACCGGTTTTCTGCCGTCAGGCTTCGGTCAGCACCAGGGAACGGCCCAAGGCCTTGGCCCGGTCCATCAGATCGGTATCAGCCTTGATTTCCCCCGCGCCGTCGGCGCTGCCATACACCATGCCCACCAGGTTCGTGCCCGTGTAACGGAAGGAATCCTGGAACGCCCGTAAAGCGTTCACACAGCCCGACTCGAAGGCGTCCCGGTCGCCGAAAGACATGGCCACGGCGGTCTTTTTGCCGCGCAGGTCATTGTACTTGTTGACCCCAAAGGCGTAGCAACGATCCATGAACGCCTTCATCTGAGCCGACATGCTGAACCAGTAGACCGGACTCGCGTACACCAGAGCGTCGGCTTCCTTGATTTTTGTGTACAGACCTTGCATATCATCGTCCACCACGCATCCTTTTTCCTTGCGGCGGCAGCCGTCGCAGGCCTGGCAGGGCGATATTTTCAAGGCGTTCAGTCGGATGGATTCCACCTGAGCTCCGGCTTCCTCGGCGCCTTCGGCGATGCGGGCGGCCAGGGCGGCGGTGTTCCCGGCCCGACGGGGGCTTCCCAGCAGAATCAACACTTTGGGAGCGGGTGACGTCATGATGCCTCCAGAAGGTGCGGCGTTCCCTATTTCCAAAGGAAACGCCGGTGGTTGGTCGAAAAACAATCCGTTGATAAAGACCGCCGGATCGGCGGATGGCGCCGGGCCGGTTTTTTTTGTTATACTAGAGCCCCATGGGACCCCACAAGGAACAAAAGCCGTCGGTCATCGCGGTTATGGGTTTTCTGGCCGCGGGCCTCGCGGCCGGTGTGATCCTAGGGCTGTTCATCACCATCGGGCCGGAACTGCCTCAGGTGGAGGCCTTGGCGGATTATGAACCCGGGGCCCTGACGCGGGTCTGGTCGGCCGACGGGGTGTTGTTGACGGAATGGTATCAACAGCGCCGCCGTCCCCTGCCCCTGGACCGGATGCCGGAAAAGCTCAAGCAGGCGGTGGTGGCGGTCGAGGACCGCCGGTTCGCCACCCACCCCGGAGTGGACATTTTTCGGATTCTGGCCGCCCTGGTGGTCGACCTGAAGGACTGGGCCCCCACCCAGGGCGGGTCCACCATCACCCAGCAACTGGCCAAAAACCTGTTCCTGACGCCGGATAAAACCATTCCCAGAAAAATTCGGGAAGCCTTTCTGGCGCTCCGGATTGAACAGCGGTACACCAAGGATGAAATTCTTGAATTTTATCTGAACCAGATTCCCTTCGGCGAAGGAGCGTACGGCGCCCAAGCCGCCGCCGAAGTGTATTTCGGCCGCGACGTGGCTTCCCTCGGCCTGGCCGAATGCGCTCTTCTGGCGGGACTGCCGCAAAACCCG
>JAGVGV010000055.1 GCA_020056895.1 Deltaproteobacteria bacterium | reverse complement strand
GCAAGTTCCGGCTGTTCGGTCCGGACGCGGCCCAGTGGTTCAACCGGATCAACACCAAGAGCATTGACCGTTTGAAGAACGGCAAGGTCCTTTATTTCGCGGTGGTGAACGAAGAAGGGGTGGTCATCGACGACGGCATCGCGGTAAAATGGGCTGAAAACGACTATTATTTCACCTCCTCCACCGCCCGGTCCGCCTCGGTGCAACCCTGGTACCGCAACTTCAAAAATAATGGCTGGAAGGCCTGGCTGGTCACCCAAACCGACGCCTTCGCCGGCATGAACCTGTGCGGCCCCCAGGCCAGGGAAATCCTGGCCCGCCTGACCCGAAACGATGTATCCAACCAGGCCCTCCCCTTCATGAACTGGACCCGGGCCGTGGCGGCCGACGTGCCGGTGATGATTTTCCGGTTGGGGTTCCTGGGCGAAACCAGCTTCGAGATTCATTGCCCGTCCAGCCAGGCCGAGCATCTGTGGACGTCCATCCTCAAGGCGGGCCAAGACCTGGGCATCCGTCCGGCGGGCCTGGAAACCCAGTTCATCTGCCGTCTGGAAAAAGGCCACGTGCTGCCCGGCCTGGATACCGACGGCAACACCAACCTGTTCGAAGCCCATTTCGGCTGGGCGCGGGATAAGAAGAACCCGGGCCACGTGGGCAGCCCCATGGTCCGGATGCTCGAAGCCGAACCTCATAAATGCCGGACCATTGGGTTTTCGCTGCCGGGCCGGGCCGGGATCATCGACGGCCACCTGGTGGTCAAGGGTCCCCGCCGGCTGGGGTACGTCACCTCCACCCGGTACAGCCCCGTCCTGGATCAGACCATCGGCTTGGCTCTGGTGGAAACCGGGACCGAAGCCGACGCGGATTTCGCGCCCGGAGGTACGGTAGGCCTGTGGCTGGACGGCAAGGAGATTCCGGCGAGTTATGTCACCCCCCCGTTTTACGACCCGGAGGGAGGTCGGATGAAGTCATGAGCACGAAAAATCTGGCCGTATCCTTTGAAAAATGGGCCGGCGCCCCGGAAACGGCGGTTCTGGGCGACTGGGTTCTGACGGCGACGTATCCGGGCGAAGACTCCGCCGCCACCGGCCTGGTCGATCTGTCCCACCGGCCCAAGGCTCTGGTTTCCGGCCCGGATGCCGACGGCCTGATGCCCCTCGACCCCGGCCGGGCCGCCTGGGATGGAACGGCCTATCAAGCCGCCCGAAAATCCGGGGAGCGGATGCTTTTCGATCTGACCGGCCCCCTGGAACCGGCCTGGCCCGGCCCCGGGTACACCGATATGACCGACGCCTGGGTGCTCCTGGCCGTATTCGGCCCCCGGGCCGCCGAAGTCATCCAGCGGATGGCGGCCATCGATTTCGATCCCCCCCAGGTTTCCGGGCCGTTTTACGCCGTAACCCGGAGCCACGGCCTGTGGATCCAACTCATCAACCTCAGGCGGAAATCCCCTGGATTTCTCGTGGCCGTGGAACGGGCTCAGGGCCAAAACCTGGCCGCCGGCCTGGTCCACGCGGGCCACGCGGTGGGGATGAAAGTGATGGGATTCAAGGCCTTTGACGCCTGGTTCCTCGGGAGCGGACGTTAATCGGAGCGAGGCCAGTCGGCTCGCGACCGTATCGCTTCATGCCAATACTTACGGGCATTCGCTTATGGATGACGTTGGCTGAGCGGGACCGGCGCTTTGGCCTGGGCCTGGGCCTGGGATTTCCTGGTGTTTCGCGGGGCCCCGCTTTTTGCGGGGACCCGATCCGGCAAGGGTTTAAACCATGGATTGTAACGGTACAAATGGAGGGTTGCGATGAAGGGCAAAAGGCGTTTCGCGTGGATGACCGGGATGTTGATGATGGGGCTTTTGCTGGTCCTGAGCACGGCTCCGGCCGGCGCGGCGGACCCGTACACCATCGGCTTCGTGAACCACCTGACGGGCGACATGGGTCCGTACGGCCAAAGCCTGAAAAAGGGCGTGGACCTGGCCGTGGATCAGATCAACGCGGCGGGCGGCGTGAAGGGCCATCCGCTGAAAGTGATTTTCGAAGATGACCGGGGCCAGGCGGCGGACGCCATTACCGCCTTTACCAAGCTGGCTGAAGTGGACAAGGTCCCAGTGGTGCTGGGTTCGGCTTCGAGCACGGTTACGCTGGCCATCTGCGCCAAGGCCCAGGAATCCAAGGTGGTGCTGGTGTCTTCGGTGTCCACCGCCCCCAGCCTGAAGGAATGCGGCAAGTACTTCTTTTCCATGATGGTTTCCGATGACGCCCAGGGCGAGGAATGGGTCAGGGTCGCCAACCATCTGAAGGTCAAGAACGTGGCCGTGATGTTCATCAACAACGATTACGGCAACGGCGTGAAGAACGTATTCGTGAAGGCCTTCACCGCCGCCGGCGGCAAAATTCTGATCGAACAGCCCTTCGAGGACGGCGGCAAGGACTTCCGGACCGAAGTGCTGAAAGTCAAGCAGGCCAAACCCGAAGCCGTGTTCATCGTGGATCACACCGCCGAAGGGGCCATTGTCATCAAGCAGGCCAAAGAACTTCAACTAAGCGTGCCCTTCGTGACCGACGTGTCCATGGTGGCCAAGGAAACGTTGGAAGGGGCCGGCGCGGCGGCGGAAGGCGTGATGGGCGTTCGGGCCGCTTCGCCTTCGGGTCCGGTTTGGGAAAAGTTCAAGGCCGATTTCAATACCAAATTCAAGACCGAACCCACCATTTGGGCGGACTTCGCGTTCGATACCATGATGATGGTCGCCAAGGCCATTGAACTGGGCGGGTACAGCGCGGACGGCATTCAGCAGGGCATGTTCAAGGCGGGCGAAACGTACGTGGGCCCCTCCGGAACCAAAAAGCTCAATCCCCACGGCATCGCCCTAGGGACCTTCGAATGGGTGGTGGTGAAAAACGGGACCTGGGTGACGTACCAGAAGTAACATAGGGGCCTCCGGGTCATACGGGAAGGGAGGTCTGTTTTTCCGCGGGTTCTCCCTTCCCGTTTCCGATGATTCTATATGTGGTTTTCCCCATCCGGGGATGGATTTCTGGTTAGGGAGCCGGCATGGATGTTCTTCTCCAACTGATCGTGAACGGCGTTATCGCGGGGGGGAATTACGCCCTGGCCGCCATCGGTTACACGATGGTCTATGGGATTTTGAAGTTCATCAACTTCGCCCATGGTTCCGTGGCCATGGTGGGGGCGTACGCGGCCTTCGTGCTGGCCACGTCGGCGCTTCATGTCCCCATGGTCCCGGCCTTTTTTCTGGCGGTGCTGTTTACGGCGGTATTGGGCGTTCTCATCGAGAAAGCGGCGTACAAGCCGCTCCGATACGCGCCCAAGCTGGCGCCCTTGACCACGGCCGTGGCGGTTTCGTTCGTTCTGGACGCCGCGGTCATGATCCTGGTGGGCACCGAGATCAAGACCTACGCGGTCCCCTTCGAGGTGTATAGCATCGGGCCGGTGTTCATCACGTCCATCCAGGTCATCGTCATCGTCGCCAGCCTGGTGCTCATGGTCGGGCTCCACCTCTTGTTGTCGCGCACCCGGCTGGGCAAGGCCATCCGGGCCGTGGCCGATGATCTGGACCTGTCCGAAGTGGCCGGCATCAACACCAATTTCACCATTTCGGCGGTGTTCGCCATCGGATCGGCCCTGGCCGCCGCTTCCGGGATTTTAATCGGCCTGGATTCGAACCTGCAGCCCACCATGGGGTTCCTCATTACGGTCAAAGCCTTCGCGGCCGTGGTTCTGGGGGGCCTGGGCAACGTGTATGGGGCCATCGTGGGCGGGTTCATCATCGGTCTGGTGGAAAACCTGGGGGTGTGGTACATCCCGCCGGTTTGGAAAAATTCCATCGCCTTCGGCATCCTGATCCTGGGGCTTCTGATCCGGCCCACCGGCCTGTTCGGGTCCAAGGACAACACGGGCGGAGTGCTCCAGTAGGCGTTGAGGAGGTAGGATGACCGAGATCGTTCTGCATCTTCTGATCATTGTGGCCATATACGCCATATTGTCCATCAGTCTCAACCTGATGACGGGCACAACCGGCCTGTTCAATCTGGGGCTGGCTTCTTTCTATGGCCTGGGGGCCTATTCTTCGGCCCTTTTGGCCAAGGCGGGGGCGCCCTTTCTGGCGGCTCTTTTGGGCGGCATCATCATTTCCATGCTGATGGCCCTCTTGATCAGCCTGCCCACGCTCCAACTGGTGGGGGATTACCTGGCCGTGGTGACCATGGGCCTGGGCGAAATCACCCGGTCGGTCTTCAAGAACTGGGTGGACCTAACGGGCGGGTTCATGGGCCTTCGGAACATCCCCAAGGCCTCGCTGTTCGGGTACCAATTGCAAAGCCGCATGGAATACCTGATCTTCGCCGTCGTCGTTCTGATTCTCACCTATTTCTTCATGGAACGGCTGCTTGGGTCCCCCTTCGGCCGGGTGCTCCGAGCCGTCCGCGAGGACGAAATGGCGGCGCAGGCCATTGGCAAGAACACCTTCAAGTTCAAGCTATGGTCCATGCTGATCGGGTCGGGCATCGCCGGCCTGGCCGGGGCGTTGTTCGCCCATTACATCGGCGTCATCAGCCCGGCGGATTTCGTGATGTGGCTGACCTTCTTCATTTTCCTGATCATCATGTTCGGCGGACTGGGCAACAACCTGGGCGCCATCGTGGCCACCATCCTGTTCGTTCTGGGCCGGGAAGGGCTCCGGTTCGTCGGCCTGCCCGCCAGCATTTCGGCCCCCTTGCAACAGATTCTTTTCGGTCTGTTGTTGATCTTCGCCACGATCTATCTCCCCAAGGGTCTCATTCCGGAAAGAACCCAGCGGGTTAAACCCGTGGGCGATTAAGGCGGCGCCATGCTCCGACTGGAGGACGTAACCAAGGATTTCAGCGGCCTCAGAGCCGTGGATCACTGCTCGTTCGTGGTCCCCCGGCATTCCCTTTTCGGCCTCATCGGCCCCAATGGGTCCGGCAAAAGCACCACGTTCAACCTGATCACCGGTTTTTTAAGGCCCACGTCCGGCCGGATAAGGTTCAAGGACCAGGACATCACCGGGAAAAAGCCGTATGAAATCAACCGGATGAACATGGCGCGGACCTTCCAGCTGGTCAAGGTTTTCCGTCAGATGACCGTTATGGAAAACCTGCTTCTGGCCCCCAAAAACCAGGCGGGCGAAAAACTGATCCCCGCCATTTTGCGGCCCAAGGCATCCCGTGAGGCCGAAAAGGAAAACATCGCCCGCGCCCGGGTGCTGCTCAACCTGATCGGCCTGGCCGAAGCCGAAAACGCTTTGGCCGGCCAGCTCAGTTACGCCGAACAGAAAATGGTGGAAATCACCCGGGCCATGATGACTCAGCCGGAACTGGTGTTGCTGGACGAACCGGCCTCGGGGATCAACCCCACGCTGATGAACCGGATTCTGAACTACATCCGCCAGCTTCGGGACGAACACGGAGTGACCTTCCTGATCGTGGAACACGACATGCGGGTGGTGATGAACCTGTGCGAACGGATCGCGGTGCTCAATTACGGCCGGAAAATCGGGGAAGGCACTCCGGCCGAGGTTTCCCGGGACCCCTTGGTCGTCGACGCCTATTTGGGAGTCTAGCCGATGAACGACAACCTTCTGGAAATCCAGCATCTGGCGGCCGGGTATGGCCGGATCGACGTCCTGAGCGACGTTTCCATGCGCGTTGGCCAGGGCGAGATCGTGACCATGGTCGGAGCCAACGGCGCGG
>JAGVGV010000573.1 GCA_020056895.1 Deltaproteobacteria bacterium | reverse complement strand
TTGGCGCGCCCGGCAGGGCTCGAACCTGCGACCCTCGGATTAGAAGTCCGATGCTCTGTCCAGCTGAGCTACGGGCGCGTACGGCCGGGAACCACCGATCGTTTTGGGACCGGTGAATGGTCCGGTAAAAATCCGGCGGAGCCAGCCCATTTTTACACCAACCCGCCACTCTTTGACAAGAGCCTCCCTCGCGGCCGGACATTATTCCGGCCTTGGTGGTTTTTGCCGTCGCATAAAACTGGGTCCTGGTTGCCGAAGGTCGGTCCGGACGGTAAATGGATCCAATCCGAAATTCTCCTTAGGAGCAGACCTCATCATGGCGGCGTCGCACTCTTGTTCCAATGGGCGGAAGCACCGATCCAACCGCGGTCCTTTGGTCCTATTCCCGGTGTTGATCCTCGGCGGCGGGGCGGGATGCTGGATCGGGACGGAGGCCCCGGTTCTTCAGCGCGTTCCCCCCCAACACACGCCCAAGCCACCCAAAACGGAATGGATGCGGAACATATCCTGGAGTGGCTTGAAGCGGAGAGGCCGGTCCATTATAATGGACTCACCCAGCCGATTGGTTCTGGGGTAAGAGAGCCCGGCCTTTCAGGTCTCGGCGGGCGGTTGAGGGAGAACGACCTTGGCCGAAATACTGATCGTGGAAGACAGCGTGGTCACCGCGCAGGTGGAAATCCGCTACCTGGGCGACGCCGGCCACACCTGCGGGGTTGCCGCCACCGGCCAACAGGCTCTGGAAATGATCCAGAACCGGCGGCCGGACTTGGTGCTCCTCGATTACATGCTCCCGGACCTCAACGGCCTCGAGGTGATGCGCCGGATTCTGGCTTTGGCCCCGGAGGTGCTGGTGATCATGGTGACCGGCCAGGGGTGGGAGGAACTGGCGGCCGAAGTGATGCGGGCCGGAGCCCGGGATTACGTGGTCAAAACCCACAAATTTTTCGAGCCCCTGGTCCACGTGGTGGAACGGGTGCTCAAGGAAGACAGGATCCGCAAGGAACTTCAGGAAAAAGCCCGACTTAACGAACGGCTGGAAGCCCAAAACGAACTGACCTATTGGGTGGCCCACAATTTCCGGAACCTTTTTTCGGGCGCCATCGGTTTTTTGCAGTTGATCGACTTCCATCAACCCGATCAGCCCCTGGACAAACGGCTGCGGTACCAGCGGAACGCCCTGACCAGTTTGAACCGGGCCACCAAACTGGTGGACCAGCTTCTTTTCCTGACCGAAGTGGCGGAACGGCCCCCGGACTCCGTGGTGCTATGCGAAATGGTGACCCATGCCGCGGCCAATGTCCGGAACATCCTGGATGCCGGGGAAACCCGGGCGCCGGATTTCGAACTGGAAAACAATACCGGGCACCTGCCGCCCCTTCGGCTGGGCTCCCGCGACATGAGGCTGGTCCTTGAAAATCTGCTCATGAACGCCGTGGAAGCCCTGGATAGCCAAGGCCGGGTGACGGTCCGGGCCAACATCCAAGCCGATTCCATCCTGATCCTCCAGGTAACCGACAACGGCCGGGGCATGGACGACAGCACCCGCCGCCGGGCCATGGAGCCCCTGTTTTCCACCAAAGGCACCGTGGGCGTGGGTCTCGGGTTGAGCCTGGTTCAGGCGGCTCTGAAACGCCAAAACGCCCAGATTCACCTCCAATCCGCGCCCGCTCAGGGCACCACCGTCACTATCACCTGGCCCCTGAAGATCGAATCCATGGCCCGGTAGCCTTTCCGTAATCCTTTCTCTAAGGTTATAATGCCTTTTCCCCAAGGGATCGACGGGGTGGTTCTCACCCCCACCCATCCCCTTGGCCGGAACCTGTTTAAACGTCTGGGAGGAGAATTGGGGGGCCGTTTCCGGAATGTCCCCAAACCATTATTCGTCATGACCCCTATCGCATATTTCGATTGTCCATCCGGCGTGGCCGGAGACATGGTGTTGGGCGCGTTGGTGGACCTGGGATTGCCGGTGGATCATTTGCGGTCCGAACTGGGCCGGCTGGGGCTGACCGGCTGGTGTATCGAGGTGCAACGAGTCCAGAAGCACCATTTGGATGCCGCCTGGGTCCAGGTTTTGGTCGAACCCCAGCATCACCATCGACACTGGGCCGATATTCGTAGAATCATCGAATCCAGCGGGTTGCCGGACGTAGTGAAACGGACCGCGCTGGCCGTTTTCGAACGGCTGGCCCGGGCGGAAGCCCGAGTTCACGGGATCGATCCCGAACAGGTGCACTTTCACGAAGTGGGGGCCGTGGACGCCATCATCGATGTGGTGGGCGCGGCCATCGGGCTTCATTACTTCGGCCTGAACCAGGTGTACTCTTCGCCTTTGCCCTTGGGCCATGGCCACGTTATGGCCGCCCACGGCCGGTTGCCGCTGCCCGCTCCGGCCACGCTGGCCCTTTTGGAAGGAGTGCCCACGTACGGCGTGGACCTGGACGTGGAACTGGTCACCCCCACCGGCGCGGCCATTCTGACCGCCGTATCCGCCGGATTCGGCCCCCGGCCGGCTATGACCATTCATAAAACCGGGTACGGCGCCGGCGCCCGGAACCTTTCCCACGGTCCCAATCTGGTCCGGTTGACCCTGGGCCAGGCCGAAGCGGATTCCCTCGACCAGCGGCTTTTGGTTCTGGAAACCAACGTGGACGACATGAACCCCGAAGTCTGGCCGTATCTGATGGATCGGCTCCTGGCCGCCGACGCCCTGGACGTTTGGCTCACCCCCATCCATATGAAAAAGGGCCGGCCGGGAGTCATGCTGTCGGTTCTGACCGTTCCGGAACGCCGGGACGCCCTGGGCGCCCTGATCCTTTCCGAATCCAGTTCCATCGGCTGGCGATCCTATCCGGTGGACCGCAAAATGCTCCAGAGAACCATCCGGACCGTGGCCACGCCCTGGGGCGATGCCCAAGTCAAGGAAGTGGTTCGGCCGGACCGGACCGAAGTGGTCCCCGAATACGAATCCTGCCGCCGGCTGGCGAGAGAAACCGGCCTGCCTCTCCGCGAGGTCTATGACCGGCTGACCCGCCTGGCCCGGGATTCGGGTTCGGAACCGTCGTCGATCGCTTGACAAATCGGATCCGGCCCCTGATGCTGAACGGAGGGGAAGGGCCGGATCGATCCAAACCCAGAGTCAACCAAACCGCCGGCGAATCATGACCATCGAACGTTCGTCCGTATATATCTGTCCCCGTCGGGGTCTGGGGGAATACCTGCCGCCGGACCCCGACCGATTGTACCGGGACGCCGGGACGGCTTTGGACCTGGGGATCGAACGCATCTGGCTGCCCGTGCCCGAAGAACCCCTGTGGGGACCGGCCCGGGGTCGGAATCGATGGCTCGACGGCTGGGTCCGGGCCCTGGATGCCCTGGCCGAAG
>JAGVGV010000601.1 GCA_020056895.1 Deltaproteobacteria bacterium | reverse complement strand
GAATCCCTTCCCTGAGGCGATCAACACGTTCCGACGGCATGGCGCCCTCCATATTTATCTATTTCCTATCAGGTTCATCGAGTTTGTCAAGGATGTGGGGGCAATGACGGGGCCAATCCCGCCAAGGAGAAGGGAGCATCCCGGGGTGGGGATTGACCCCGCCGGTGGAAACGGTTATGACCGGGGAAAATGATCTTAAGAACTCGGACCGACCGCCCAACCCCGAAAAGGTGGTGAGGGGATGACGAAAAAGGAAATTCTGGTGGTGGACGACGAGGAAGACATCCTCGCCCTGGTCCAGTACAACCTGACCAAGGATGGGTTTCAGGTGCGAACGGCCATGACCGGCGAAGACGCGCTCCGGTCGGCCCGGGTTCAACCGCCCGACCTGATCCTTTTGGATTTGATGCTGCCCGGGCTGGATGGCTTTGGGGTAACCCGGTCGTTGAAGGCCGATCCGAGAACGGCTGCCGTTCCCATCGTGTTTCTTTCGGCTCGGGGTGAAGAGGCGGACATCGTGGCCGGCCTGGAACTAGGGGCCGAGGACTACGTGACCAAGCCCTTCAGTCCCCGGGTGTTGGTGGCCCGAGTCAAGGCCGTGTTGCGGCGGAAAACCGAGGCCTCGCCGGTGGACCAGACTTTGATCCGGATGCACGATCTGGTCATCGACCCGGCCCGCCACGAAGTCCAGGTGGATGGACGGCCGGTGGAGTTGACGCACACGGAATTCCGGCTGATCCAGTATCTGGCCGGCCGGCCCGGGGGAGTATTCACCCGCAATCAGATCATCGACGCGGTTCGGGGCGAAGATTACGCCGTCACGGACCGGTCGGTGGACGTTCACGTGGCCGGTCTGCGGAAAAAGCTGGGGTCCGCCGGGAAATACATCGAAACCATTCGGGGCGTGGGGTACCGGTTCAAGGATTAGGGGCGGAACATGTCGCGGCGAAGGATGTTCTGGCGGCTGTATCCCGCCTTCGTGATGATCCTCACCATCTCCCTGTTGGCCATGACCTGGACCATCACCCGATCCTTACGCGGTTTATATATCGAACACGTCCAGGCGGACCTTGCGGCCCGGGCCATACTCTTCGGCCAGGCGGCCCTTCCCCGCCTGGAAACGGCCGACGCCGAAACCCTGGCCGCCTGGTGCCGAGAAACGGGACGAGCGTCCAACACCCGGGTCACTCTGATTCTGCCTTCGGGCCAGGTGGTTGGCGATTCGGACGAAAATCCGGCTCATATGGAAAACCACGCCGGCCGGCCGGAGGTCGCCGAAGCCCTCGATGGAAGGATCGGCCGGTCCATCCGGTCCAGCGTTACCCGCCGGCAGACCATGGTCTACGTGGCCGTTCCGGTTAAGGGCGAAAAAAGCCTCCGGGTCGTGGCCCGGGCGGCCAAACCGGTTTTCCTGGTAGAGGAGTGGCTAAGGGATTTCTACCTTCGGGTGGGCCTGGGCGGAGTGGTCACCGCCGGTCTGGCGGCTCTGGCCAGTTGGATGTTGTATGTGTGGATCACCGGACCTTTGGAATCCATCCGTCAGGGCGCCCGCCGTATGGCCCAGGGGAACCTTGCCGCCCGGATCCCGGCGCCCGATTCCGAGGAAATGGCCGGTTTGGTTCACGACCTCAACCAGATGGCCGCCCAGCTCGATGAACGAATCCGCGCCGCGTACCGCCAGAAAAGCGAACGGGAAACCATTTTGGCCAGCATGGTGGAAGGCGTGCTGGCGGTCGATTCCGGGGAACGGATTTTGGTCGTGAACCAGGCCGCCGGACGGATTCTGGGCGTCAGCCCCGAAGCGGTCCGGGGCCGGACCATCCAGGAAGTGGCCCGGAGCCCCGAGCTGCAACGGTTCGTCGGCCAGGCCCTGGCGGCCTCCGGGCCCCTGGAGGGATCGGTGGTGCTTCGCGACGGGAACCGGGAGCGCGTTTTACAGCTTCACGGAAGCGTCTTGAAAGAGGGGGAAGGGCCTTCGGGCGCCGTGGTGGTGCTTCAAGACATCACCCACCTAAGGCACCTGGAAAACGTGCGGCGGGATTTCGTGGCCAACGTGTCCCACGAACTGAAGACCCCCATCACCGCGATCAAGGGGTATCTGGAAACCCTTTTGGACGAAGAACCAAGCAGTCCGGAAGAAACCCGGCGGTTCCTCGAGGTTGCCGCCCGGCACGCGGACCGCCTGAGCGCCATCATCGACGACCTGCTGCTTCTTTCCCGCATGGACTGGGATTCGGCCACCGATTCCCTGGAAACTCAGGAACGCACGCTGAAAGACCTCCTGGCCGAAGCGGTGGAAGCCGCCCTGCCTCAGGCCGGCGAAAAAGACATCGAAGTGGGCCTATCGTGCGCCGAAGACCTGACCGCGAAGGTGAACGCCCCTCTCTTGACCCAGGCGGTGGTGAATCTGGTGGACAACGCCGTCAAATACAGCGAACCGGGCCGTCCGGTCCGGGTGGAAGCCGGCCGGGATCCGGAAGGCGTCCATATCGCCGTGGTGGACCAGGGGTCCGGAATTTCCGCCGAACATCTGCCGCGAATCTTCGAACGGTTCTACCGGGTGGACAAGGCCCGAAGCCGCCGGATGGGCGGGACCGGCCTGGGGTTGGCCATCACCCGGCATATCGTGGAAGCCCACGGCGGAACCCTTTCAGTTCAAAGCGCCCCCGGCCGGGGCAGCACCTTCACCATCCGGCTGCCGGAAGCGGCCTGAGCGGTTCATCCAAAACGCACCCTCGCTTCACACATTCCTAACAGCGCCTTCCTATCTTCCTTTTCATCAACCGTTCGGACCGGGGCCCCTGGCCCCGGTCTGGATTCCACGGCCGCTCCTTGGGCAAGGAGTGGTTCGCGGAGATTTAACCGCGTCTTAACGTCGGCCTAACCCAAAGAATGCAGTTGGGTTCGTTTACGAGGTGACGAAATGCGTAGCGAAACACGAAGTTGGAGCGGTTTTGGACCGAAGGCGTATCACTGGATACGTCGAGGTCCAAAACCGGGAAACTTTGTGTTGCAGCAAGCAGTTCGACACCGCAGTAGAAGGCAACTGCATTATTTGGGTTGAGCAAACCGGCGATAGCTTTCCCTATAAGGGATATGAAGGAGGAAGATTCCATGTTGAAGAAGACGTTTGCCCTGGTACTGCTGGCCCTGGTGGGCCTTTTCGCCATTCAGGCGGCTCCCGCGCTGGCCCAATCCACGACCATCACGGTCGATGGTTCCACCACCGTTGGCCCCATCGCCAAGGCCTTCGCCGAGTATTTCATGAAAAACAACGCCGGCGTAACCGTGACCGTGGCCGAATCCGGATCGGGCAACGGCGCCAAAAGCCTGATCAACAGCACCTGCCAGGTGGCCGACATGTCCCGGTTCATGAAGGCCGAGGAATTCAAGGCGGCGGTGGAAAAAGACGTGATGCCCGTGGCCCACGTGGTGGCCATGGACGGCATCGCCGTCGTCGTTCACCCGTCCAACCCGGTCAAGAACCTGACGCTGGCCCAGATCACCGACATTTACACGGGCAAAGCCACCAACTGGAAGGAAGTGGGCGGCCCGGACGCCAAAATCGTGGTCATCAGCCGCGACACCAACAGCGGGACCTACGAAGCCTTTGAAGAACTGGCCATCAAGAAGGCCAAAATGGGTTCGAACGTGGAATACGTGGGCTCCAACGGCGCGATCCGGCAGCGGGTTCAGAGCACTCAGGGCGCCATCGGGTACGTGGGCCTCGGGTTCGTGGACAAGACCGTGAAGGCCGTGACCGTGGAAAGCGTGGAAGCCAGCAAGGCGACCGTGATTTCCGGCAAGTACCCCATCGCCCGTCCCCTGTTCATGTTCACCAACGGGTACCCCAAGGGCGGCACGCCGCTCCACGCCTTCGTGACGATGTATCTATCCCCCAAGGGCGAGGAAATCATTGAAGCCATCGGCTTCGTGCCCGTTACCTCCTACAAGAAGTAACAAGTTGAAAGGGGCAGGTGGTGGGTATCGAGACGAACGTGATGGTCGGCGCTCATAAAAACCAAGCCCATGAGGGTCTGGTCCGCCGCCGCCCCGACCTCCTCATCAGCCAGGGCGCCGGTCTCAAGAGGAGGCTGGCGGCCCTGGCGGGCGAAACCTTCCTGTTTTGCGTGACCGCCTGCGGCGCTTTGGCGGTCCTCTTCATCTTCTACTTCGTGCTCAAAGACGCCATTCCCTTTTTCCAGTCCAGGGGCTTCGCGGAATTCCTGACCAGCACCAAATGGTTTCCTTCCCGCGAACCCGCCGAATTCGGCGCCCTGGCCATCTTTTTCGGCAGCGCCCAGGTCACCCTGGGCGCCATCGTCTTCGCCGTACCCCTGGGCATCGCCGCCGCGGTCTGCCTGAGCGACGTTCTGCCCTTCGCCTACCGCCAGGCGGTCAAGCCGGTCATTGAAATCCTGGCCGCCATTCCATCGGTGGCCTACGGCTTTTTCGCCCTTGTGGTGCTGGCCCCCCTGCTTCAGAACCAGGGCGGCCGCCTGCTGGTGGCGGCCGCATGGGCCATTGGCGGCCCCTTGGTTTTGCTGGCCGCGGTGGTGGTGGGCGATCTGGCCGGCCAGCGGGCTTCGGAAGCCCGGCGAAAAACCGTTCAAACGGCGGCCACCATCGCGCCCTTGATCCTTTTCCTTTTAGGACTGGCTGTTTTGGCCCGGTACTTGGGCGGCCTGAAGATCGAAAGCGGAACGAACGCCCTGAACGTATCCCTGATCCTGGGCGTGATGGCCTTGCCCACGGTGGTCAGCGTATCCGAGGACGCGCTCCAGTCCGTGGGCCGGGAACTACGGGACGCCGGGTACGCCCTGGGCGCCACCCGGGCCGAAACCATACTCCGGGTCATCATCCCCGCCGCCGGTTCCGGCATTCTGGCCGCCGTGATCCTGGGTGTGATGCGGGCCGTGGGCGAAACCATGGTGGTCTGGATGGCTTCGGGCAACACCGCCCAGATTCCGGAACCCTGGTTCAATTTCCTGGAACCCATCCGGACCCTTACCGCCACCATCGCCGGAGATATGGGCGAAGCCGATCACGTGACCGGCTCGGCCCGGTACCATGTTCTCTTCGCTCTGGCCGCCGGCCTTTTGTCCATCTCCTTCGCCTGCAACATGGTCAGTGAATGGGTCATGCGCCGGCAACGTAAAACCTTGGCGGGAGGCTGATACCGCGATGCGCCTAGCCACTCGAAAACTCCTGGACCGGTCCTTTTCCGGCCTGGGCATCTTCTCCATTCTGCTCATGGCCGCCTCGCTGGTGGTGATCCTGGCGCCCATCTTCATCCGGGGCTCCCAGGCCTTCGTGTTCCGGGCCACCATCGAGCACCGGCGGATCGTTCTGGACCTGTTCGGCCGGGGGGACCGGTCGGCCATCGACGCCGAATGGAACCAAGCCCTGGATGCCCGCCGGCCGGTCTGGGCCATGCTGGAGGCCTTCCGGAAGGAACTGGAAGAAAAGCCACTGGCCGAACGGCGGAACTTCGAAGAACCCTTCAAGTCCCTGGAAATCCTGATCGCCGAATATCTGGGGCCCGCCCCCGGCCAGCCCCGGCCGCCTCTGATCCGGATGGAATACGGCCCGGCCCGGTGGGAACAGGCCGAACAGAAGAAAAGGGAAATCCTGTTCACGGAAGCCTTCGATTATTCCGATCCCACCAAAATGGGCGTGAAGGTTCTGGCGCCCCGCGTCAACGATTTCAAAGGCGCCTCGCTGGAACCTCTGTTTCCGTACATTGAAGCCCACGCCGAGGCCATGCTTCGGCCGCGCCTGACCTTTTACTGGGGCTTTTTAACCGACGAATCCCACGACGCCCATTTTTTCGGCGGAATCTGGCCCGAAATGTTGGGGACTCTGTACCTGGCCATCGGAGCCATTCTGTTCGCCGTTCCCTTGGGCGTGATCGCCGCCATCTACCTGACCGAATACGCCCGCCAGAACTGGCTCACCGGGGTTTTGCGGACCTTCATCAGCACCCTGGCCGGGGTGCCGAGCATCGTGTTCGGGTTGTTCGGCCTGGCTTTTTTCATCAACACCCTTCATGTATCCAGTTCCAAAAGCGTGTTGGCCGGATCGCTCACCCTGGCCGTGCTCATCCTGCCCACGGTCATCCGGGCTTCGGAAGAGGCCATTTTGGCGGTTCCGCATACGTACAAGGAAGCCGCCCTCAGTTTGGGCGCGGGCAAATGGTACACCATCATGACGGTGATCCTGCCCGCCGCCCTGCCGGGAATTTTGACCGGCATCGTCATCAGCGTGGGCCGGGCCGCCGGGGAAACCGCGCCGATCATTTTCACCGCCGCCGTCAGCGTGGGGGCGCCCCTGGCGCTCGCGGAAACGCTCAGCAAGCCCACTCCGGCGCTTTCCTGGAACGTATACAACCTGGCCACCGAACACCAGAAAGTGGACCAACTGAGGCACGTTCAATTCGGCATGGTCCTCACCCTGGTTCTGGTGGTGCTGCTTCTCAACCTGGGGGCCATCATCATCCGGGCCCGGGTCTCGAAGAAACTCAAAGGATAACCTCATGCAGAACGCGATCAACCTGGAACGGACCGTCCGGCCGTCGGCCGTGGCTCCGGACCAGTCCTTGAAGGCCCATATTTCCGCCCACGACTTTTCCGTTTTTTACGGCCGGGACGAGGCCGTCAAAAAAGCCACCTTCGATATTCCCGCCGGGCTGGTCACGGCCATCATCGGCCCTTCCGGCTGCGGCAAGAGCACCTTTTTGCGGGCCATCAACCGGATGAACGATCTGATTCCGGCCTGCCGGGCCGAAGGTGAACTGGTGTTCGACGGACACGATATATACGGACCCCGGATCGACGTGATTTCACTTCGGCAGCGGGTGGGCATGGTCTTCCAAAAGCCCAACCCCTTTCCCAAGACGATCTTCGACAACGTGGCCTTCGGCCCCCGGCTTCAGGGCATCCGCGACCGGCAAAAGCTGGCGGATGTAGTGGAATCCAGCCTGGCCCGGGCCGCCTTGTGGGACGAAGTGAAGGACCGGCTCCATAAAAACGCGCTGGGCCTGTCCGGCGGCCAGCAGCAACGGCTCTGCATCGCCCGGGCTTTGGCCGTGGACCCGGAAATCCTGCTGATGGACGAACCCACTTCGGCCCTCGACCCCCGGTCCACTACCCGCATCGAAGACCTTATCGAGGAACTGAAGGGGACGTACACCATCATCATCGTTACCCACAACATGCAGCAGGCCGCCCGAGTGTCCGAAAACACCGCCTTTTTTTACGAAGGGGAACTGATCGAATTCGGGCCCACGCAGCGGTTGTTC
>JAGVGV010000312.1 GCA_020056895.1 Deltaproteobacteria bacterium | reverse complement strand
GGGAATGGAAATCCTCAGGACCTTGCCGTCGTTCATCGGCATAAGGCTTAGTTCGGATTTCAAAATGGCCTTTTCAATGTCGCCCAGGGTCTGGTTGTCCCAGGGCTGAATGACCAGCAGCCGGGCTTCGGGAACGGAGATGGACGCCATTTGGCTCAAGGGAGTGGGCGTGCCGTAATAATCGACGCGGATGCCGTCCAGGAGGGAGGCCGAGGCCCGGCCGGTCCGGACCCGGCTGAGGTCCCGTTCGAGATTGGAGACGCACTTGTCCATCCGGTCCTTCAGATCGGCGAATACCTCGTCCAACATCAACCGCCTCCTGACTAGCCGCTGACCATCGTCCCCACCTTTTCCCCGGACAGCACTTTTTTGATGTTGCCCCGTTTGGTGAGGTTGAAGACGATGATGGGCAGTTTGTTGTCCATGGCCAGGGACAGGGCCGTGGTGTCCATGACCTTCAAACGTCGTTCAATGGCCTGCATGTACGTGAGTTCGCGAAAAAAGACCGCGTCGGGATTCTTGACCGGGTCTTTGTCGTACACCCCGTCCACCTTGGTGGCCTTGAGCAGCACTTCGGCGCCGATTTCGCTGGCCCGAAGCACCGCCGCCGTATCCGTGGTGAAAAAAGGGTTGCCCGTGCCGGCGGCGAAAATGACCACGCGGCCCTTTTCCAGGTGCCTTATGGCCCGCCGCCGGATGTAGGGTTCCGCCACTTCGGTGATGGTCAGAGCCGACAGGACACGGGTTTCAAGCCCCTGTTTTTCCAGGGCTTCCTGAAGAGCCAGGGCGTTGATGACCGTGGCCAGCATGCCCATGTAATCCCCAGTGGCCCGGTCGTGCCCCTTGTCGGCCAGAAGCTGCCCGCGGAAGATGTTACCCCCGCCGATAACCACGGCCAGGCGGATGCCGTTGGGGCCGGCCACCACTTCTTGAATCTGGGCGGAAATATCGGCCAGGGTGTCCGGATCGATGCCGAAGCCGGTCGAACCCTGGAGGGCTTCGCCGCTTAGCTTCAGCAACACCGGTGAATAGATGGGCCCCATGGTCATGGCGGGTGACGCCTTCCTTGGCCGGTTATTCCTCGGAGGAGGAAGTTTCCAGCTCTTCGCCCACCACGAACCGGGTGAAGCGGCGGACGTTGATGTTTTCGCCGATGGCGGCCACGGTTTCGTTCAAGAGATCGCGGATGCTCTTTTCCGGGGCCTTCACGTACGGCTGTTCCAAAAGGCAGACCTCGGTATAGAACTTCTTGATCCGGCCTTCCACGATTTTTTCCAATACGGCGGCCGGTTTGCCGGTGTTTTCCGCCTGGGCCTTCAGGATTTCGCGTTCCTTTTCCAGCATGGCCGGAGGAACCGAAGCCGTATCGAGGCAGACCGGGTTGCTGGCGGCGATATGCATGGCCACGTTGTGCACGAATTCCTTGAACTTATCGTTCTTGGCCACGAAATCGGTTTCGCAGTTCACTTCCACCAGAACGCCCAGCTTGCCGTTGCCGTGGATGTACGAGTGGACCATGCCTTCGGAAGTGGCCCGGCCAGCCCGTTTGCGGGCGGTCATCAGGCCCTTTTTCCGCAGGTGATCAATGGCCTTGTCCATGTCGCCGCCGGATTCCTTCAGCGCTTCCTTGCAGTCCATCATCCCGGCGTTCGTTTTTTCCCTCAGGTCCTTGACCATTTTGGCGGATATTTCCATGGATCATTCCCTTTCGTCAGACAAAAATCAGGGGCCGGTCGGCCCCTTGAAATATGGTTCCGATGGCCCGGTATTCGTTCCCGGTTCCATGATTATTCGATGGACGGGCCGGGAAAACAGGGCGCATCCCCCTTTTCCCTTAGGGCCAAGCCTTCTTGTCGATCCATTGGCTTGGCCGGCCCCCGTCCCAGCGGCCGGGGGCGCGCCCATCCATCCTTGGAGGAACCTTGAAAACGGAATCCAGAGTCCCCTGGCGAGGCCTTATTCGGCCGAAGCTTCCCCCGCCGGGTCTTCATCCTTCCGGACCACCACCACCTGCTCGGCCCGGGCCGCGCTTTCCTGGATCTGACTCGGTTCGGCGTCGCCCACCCACGGCTTGCCTTCGGCGGCTTCGTACTGGTAGTCGGTCCGATCCTCGCTCTGTTCGGCGTACGATTCGGCGAAGCGGTTCCGGCCTTCCAGGCAGGCGTCGGCGATCCGCGACGTCATCAGGCGGATGGCCCGGATGGCGTCGTCGTTGCCGGGGATGATGTAATCGATCTCGTCCGGGTCGCAGTTGGTATCGACCACGGCCACGGTGGGGATGCCCAGCCGCCGGGCTTCGGCCACCGCGATCCGCTCACGCCGGGGATCAATCAGGAACATGGCCCCGGGCAGCCGGTCCATGTCCTTGATGCCGCCCAGGTTTTTCCGCAGCTTCACGATCTGGTTTTCCATGTTCAAAGCTTCTTTTTTATGATACAGGCTGAAGGTGCCGTCGGCTTTCATCTGTTCCAGCTTCTTCAGCCGGTCAATGCTTTTCCGAATGGTTTCAAAATTCGTCAGCGTGCCGCCCAGCCAGCGGTTGTTCACGAAAAACATGCCGGCCCGCAACGATTCTTCGCTGATGGAATCGGCCGCCTGCTTTTTGGTGCCCACGAACAGGACGGACTGGCCCGAGGCCACGGTGTCCACCACGAAATTGTAGGCCACTTTGAACAGTTGCACGGTTTTCTGCAGGTCGATGATGTAAATGCCGTTGCGCGCGCCGAAGATATAGGGTTTCATCTTCGGGTTCCAGCGCCGGGTCTGATGCCCGAAATGTACGCCGGATTCAAGCAGTTGCTTCATGGTCACGGTAGACATCTGGATCGGTTCCTCCCTCGCGGTTATGCCTCCGCCCCCCTCGTGGTTCCCAGCCTTCCTCCACCATGGAGAACCGCCGGCCGGCTCCGGGGGCGTGTGTCGTTAAACCAAGACGATATATCACGGGCGATGAAGTTGAGGCAAGCAAAAAGTGACGGCAGGGGACGAACGTTTCGGCCGCGGGCGGGATTGCTCGCGCCTGGAAACCGTTCGAGACTCCTGGAGCGTTTTTTCCCAGGGAACGGGCTCCCGGCAAGCCCCCCCGCATCCCGGTAAAGGACGCACGCGAACATCGAGGCGCCTCAAGGGTCCCCAGCAAAGACGTCCGGGCCGGCCGAAAATTTTTGTCAAAAATGCCGAGTGACGACTCAGGCCGACCCTTGACTTGACCCGAATCGCCTGTACAATGGCTGTCACGGACCGCGTTTTTGTTCCCGTACATCGGCAAGCCTCGGCTTTTGGGAGTGGCGCCGGCAAGCATGGGGTTTCGGCGCAAACCCGCCTCGGCTGGCACCAAAGAAGGGTTCGGGAACAACCACCAAGGTCCTTGCCGGCGTGTTCCGGTTCACACTCATCAGGAGGAAAACCCATGAAAAAAGGCTGGAGCCTCGCCACTCTGGCGAAAGTGTCGGTTGTCTCGCTTGCGTTCGTTCTGCTGTTCGCGTCCTTTGCCTTGGCGCAAGATTCATTTAAAATCCACAACACCGCCGGCGTCAAGATCGTCCAGGTTCTCGTTTCCGAGGATGGATCGACCTGGGGAGAGTTCAACATTGGCGCCGGGATCGAAGCCGGGGCGACCGCCGAGCTGGTCTGGGCTGACCACACCGATGATCAGGATTGCTCGCAGTTCTTCATGGCCAAGTTCGCGGACGGGTCGGAATCGAAACCGGTCAAGTTCGATTTCTGCCAAAAGGGCCTGACGCTGGAATTCTAACGGCCCGCCGACCTGGCC
>JAGVGV010000355.1 GCA_020056895.1 Deltaproteobacteria bacterium | reverse complement strand
TCGGAGTTGATCTTGATGAGCACCGGAAAATCGGGCCCCACCGCGCTGCGGACCGCCTCGAAGGTTTCAAAAACCACCCGGGCCCGGTGGTCGATCGGCCCCCCGTACCCATCCTTCCGCTGGTTGGCCAGGGGCGAAAGGAACTGGCTGAGCAGGTACCCGTGGGCCACGTGAAGCTGAACCGCGTCGAAACCCGATTCCCTCACCCGGCCCGCCGCCCGGCCGAAATCCTCGACAATGGCCGCGATCTCGGCCGCGTCCAATTCCCGGCTGGTCTCCTTCATCCCCCGCACCCGGATGGGCGAAGGACCAGCGGGCAGGTCCATATCGTTCAACTCGGGTCCCGCCTGGATTCCTCCGTGAACGATCTGCATGGCCACGCGGCCTCCGGCGGCGTGAACGGCTCCGGAAAGCCGGGTCAGGTCCAGCACCATGTCGTCTTCATGAATCCCGGTTTGAAAGGGGGCGGACCGACCGTTGGACGAAACGTACGCGAATCCGGTCACGATCAACCCCACTCCGCCCCGGGCCAAGTCCACCAGCAGATCGACCAGCCGGTCGCTGATCCGGCCGTCGGTATCGGCCAAACCTTCCCAAGTGGCGGATCGGACGAACCGATTGGCCAGTTCCAGGCCTTTAAAGGTCGTTTTGTCGAAGGCGCGCATAGAGGGTGGCTCCCCTGGCTCGAATGAAATCGTTCCCCCAGGATAACCCGATTGGGCTCCCATTTCAATCATTGTTCCGGCCGCCGCCCCTGAAGGCTTGGTTATCCCTTGGAATCCATCCGGACCAGGTTGGCGTCGGCCCGAGCTATCGGCCGGCCGGTGTCGTCGTACAATTCGCAGACCGCATGGGAAATCCGCCGGCCGTGGCGGACCACCCGGGCCCGGGCCTTGACGCGGGTTCCCACCGCCGCCTTGCCCAGAAAATTGACGTGCAGATCGATGGTCACCATGGGTTCGGCTTCGCCCAGAGTGAAGGTGGCGAAGCCGATCATTTCGTCCAGAATGGCCGCCTGCATGCCCCCATGAAGGGTTCCCACCGGGTTGGCCCATTCCGGCCGGGTCACGAATTCCATTTCCAGTTCGCCCACGCCCACCATACGGAGAATCCCGCCCAGCCAGACGGTGAAGGCCGGGCCGGCATCGAAGGTCCGGCCCACGTACGCTTGGAGGGCTTCGACGACGGGGTTGGACGGCGGTTCCATGGCGGTTCCTCCTCCTTCACTGACTGGATCGGTTTTTCCCCGGAAATGGCGCGGACCGGGTTATTCCCGGATGCGGCGGACTCGGGCGCCCAGCCCCAAAAGTTTCTCTTCGATCCGTTCGTACCCCCGGTCCAAATGGTACACCCGCGAGATTTCCGTTTGGCCCCGAGCCGCCAGGCCGGCCAGGATCAGGGAGGCGCTGGCGCGAAGGTCCGTGGCCATGACCGGCGCTCCGGACAGGTGCTCAACGCCGCTGATGATGGCCGTGTTCCCATCCAAACGGACATCGGCGCCCATGCGTTTGAGTTCCCCCACGTGCATGAACCGGTTTTCGAAAATGGTTTCCTGGATCACGCTGAGACCCGAGCCCACGGTCATCAGCGCCATGAACTGAGCCTGCATGTCCGTGGGGAAGCCGGGGTACGGCCGAGTTCGCGCGTCGGCGCTCAAAATCCGGTCCGGACCCGTGACCAGAACAAACTGATCGTTGGCTTCAATCCGAGCTCCGGCTTCTTCCAGCTTTTTCTCCAAAGCCCCCAGGCAGCCCTGGGGTCCGTCGATAATCCGGACGCGGCCGCCGGTAATGGCGGCGGCCACCATGAACGTACCGGTCTCGATGCGGTCGGCCATGATCCGGTGCCGGCCCCCCCGAAGGGACCCCCGGCCTTCGATGGTCACCGTTTCGGTGCCCGCGCCCCGGATGTCCGCGCCCATGGTGGTGAGGGCTCGGGCGGTATCCGTCACTTCCGGCTCCATGGCCGCGTTCCGAAGCACGGTCCGGCCTCGGGCCAGAGTGGCGGCCATCATGATGTTTTCCGTGCCGGTTACGGTGGGCGTATCGAAGAAAAAGTCCGCGCCCTTCAGGCCCCCCTTGGGCGCCACGGCGGTCACGTACCCCTGTTCCAGGCTGATCTGAGCGCCCATGGCTTCGAGAGCCTTGAGATGCAGGTTAATGGGCCGTTCGCCAATGGCGCATCCGCCGGGAAGGGATACCCGAGCCCTGCCGTGCCGAGCCACCAAAGGCCCCAGCACCAGAGCCGACGCCCGCATGGTCTTGACCATTTCGTACGGCGCCGTGGGGTTGTTCACCGGCCGGGGATCGATCTCGGCTCGCCCGTCGGTCACTTCGGCCAGGGCGCCCATATGCCGGAGAACGGCGGCCATGGTGTGGATGTCCTTCAGGTCCGGCACGTTATCCAACAGCAGGGGGCCGTCCCCCAGCAGTCCGGCGGCGAACAGGGGCAGCGCGGCGTTCTTGGCTCCGCTCACCCTCACGTCGCCGTTCAAGGGTTGACCGCCTTCAATAATCATCCGATGCATCGTGCCTTAACCTCCCGAAGGATTCCGTTCCAATACCGCCACCCGGTCCCGGCCCGCCAGGTCCGGCGCCAGACGGATCCGGTCAAAACCCGCTTGTCCCGCCAGGGACCGGACCGCTTCGGCCTGAGCGGGATCGATTTCCAAAAGCAACGCGCCTTCCGGCCGGAGCGCCTGGGGCGCCTGAACCACCACCCGGCGGATCAGGTCCAACCCGTCGATTCCGCCCCACAAGGCCAACCGGGGTTCGTACCGAAGAATTTCCGGAGCCATGTCCCGGAACCGGTCGTCGGACAGATAGGGCAGATTGGCCGCGATGGCAATGAATACCGGACCCCGGGAAAGAAGCGGGGCCAAAAGGTCCCCTTGAACGAACTCGATCCGGTCCTCCACCTGGTGGGCGCGGGCGTTGATCCGAGCCATGTCCAAAGCGGCCGGCGAAACATCCACGGCCAGGACCCTGGCTTGGGCGAGGTTCCGGGCCAACGTTACCGCCACGGCGCCCGACCCCGTACCCACATCCGCCAGCCAATAGGGTTCCGGGCCGGCCGGCCGGTCCCGGACCAGGGCCAGGGTTTCTTCCACCAAATGCTCGGTTTCCGGGCGGGGGATCAAAACGTCCGGCGAAACCTGAAAATCAAGGGAATGAAATTCCTTGCGGCCCAGGATATAGGCCACGGGTTCGCGGGCGGCCCGGCGCCGGACCCGTTCCTTGAACCCGGCCCGCTCCTCAGGGTCCAACGGCCGGTCGAAGTTGAGGTACAGCCCCACCCGGGTGAGGCCCAACAGGTCCGCCAACAGGATTTCGGCGTCCAACCGCGGGGATTCGATGCCCTTGCCGGCAAGATATTCAGTGGTCCACCGGAGCAGCCGAAGAACGGTCCAAGGGCCGTCCGCCGAAGTCATCGGGCCGGCTCCGGCCCGCCAGGGATAATTATGGAACAGCCCACCGGCGGCCGGAGACCGCCTGGGGCGCCCCATGTCCTGAAGCCATCCGGAAATTCGTCGGTGGGACCCGGCATCATGATTCCGGTGGGGCTCCTTATTCTTTTCTATGGGATTAAAATGACTTGAGCGATTCAGTCTGGTAATGGGTGCCCAGGTGATCCAAAATTTCCTGGATTTCCCCTTCCATAATCTGTTCCAGCCGATACAGCGTCAGGCCGATCCGATGATCGGTCAACCGGCCTTGAGGAAAATTGTAGGTTCGGACCCGTTCGCTCCGGTCCCCCGACCCCACCTGGCCCCGCCGTTCGGAACTGATGGCTTCCTGCTGTTCGGACCGCCGAAGATCGAGCAACCGGGCGCGAAGGACCTTGAGGGCCTTGGCCTTGTTTTTATGCTGGCTTTTTTCGTCCTGACAACTGACCACCAAGCCGGTGGGCAGGTGGGTGAGCCGGACGGCGGAATCGGTGGTGTTGACGCTCTGGCCCCCCGGCCCGGAGGATCGGAACACGTCGAACTTGATCTCTTCGGGCTTGATGTCCACATCCACTTCTTCGGCTTCGGGCAAAACGGCCACGGTCACGGCCGAAGTGTGGATCCGGCCTTGGGATTCGGTGACCGGCACCCGCTGGACCCGGTGGACGCCGCTTTCATATTTAAGCTGGCTGTAAACCCGGTCGCCTTCGATCAGGGTAATGATTTCCTTGAACCCGCCGGCTCCGGTCGGGTGGGAACTCAAGAGCTCCGTTTTCCACCCTTTTCGTTCGGCGTACCGGCTGTACATGCGGAACAGGTCCGCCGCGAACAAAGCCGCCTCGTCCCCGCCGGTGCCGGCCCGGATTTCCAGAACGATGTTCTTGTCGTCGTTCGGGTCCTTGGGCAGCAACAAAACTTTCAGGTCCTGTTCGGCGTCCTTCAGTTCCTTTTGAGCCGCTTCGATCTCGACCTTGGCCATTTCCCG